>CAYGKN010000054.1:0-8831 GCA_964350565.1 uncultured Gammaproteobacteria bacterium | reverse complement strand
CACACCCTGTCATTCCCGCACACCCTGTCATTCCCGCACACCCTGTCATTCCCGCACACCCTGTCATTCCCGCACACCCTGTCATTCCCGCGAAAGCGGGAATCTCTCGCAGTGCAGGTAAGATCCCCGCTTTCGCGGGGATGACAAAGGGCGCAGGGATGACAAAGGGCGCAGGGATGACAAAGGGCGCGACAAAGGGCGCAGGGATGACAAAGGGCGCGACAAAGGGCGCAGGAGCGATAAGAAAAATCGCACCTCCCGTGAAAAGTGAATCTAGATTAGAAAAAATCCCTAGTCATACCCTAGGGTTAAAAAAAGGAGCAGGGGTCAAACGTTCGTTGACGCCCACAACACACCCAGCCGTCTCTGCGCACACCGCTGTTATTGTTGCGAAGACGGAACTTCCTAGGATATCGAGGAAGATCCCCGCTTTCGCGGGGATGACAAGGGGCGCCTCCCTACAATCTCTTTCCAGCACCTTAGCCTCGATGCAGCGGAATAGAGAAAAACTGGCCAAGCACTATACCTCAACATTCCACCCTTCTCGTGGAAAAGCCCACCTTGTTGCTCTTTTGCAGCCGCCATCCATGCAAATTGGTGCGGTAATCCCTAAACCTAGCGCGACACTGGTGCCCCTACCACGGCATCGCTACGCTAAGCTGGCACATCGCCGATTGCCAAAGCGCCACCATTCGGGTTAGGATAAGCATAGATTTTGAATGCGAATCCCATGAAACGCCGAGCTTTTGTTTTACTCCTCGACTCTTTCGGGATTGGTGAATCAGAAGATGCTGCAGATTTTGGTGACACTGGCTCCAATACCTTCGCTCATATTGCACAGTGGTGTCATGATTCTAGAAGCACTCCCCTTCACATTCCCACACTCAATACCCTAGGCTTACATGCCGCGCTTGTGGCCTCCTGTGGTCACCTTGGAGCGGGGCTACCCATTATTGAGAAGCCTGAGGGGGCTTTTGGCTATGCCATTGAGCAGAGTCGTGGAAAAGATACCCCCAGTGGCCACTGGGAGCTCATGGGGCTGCCCGTGCGCTTCGATTGGGGTTATTTTAGCAAACCCACCAATACGTTCCCACAGGCATTGTTGGATGCTTGGTGCGCACAAGCAAAACTCGATGGTGTTCTTGGTAATTGTCATGCCTCTGGAACCACCATCATTGCCCAATTGGGAGAAGAGCATATCCGCACGCATCGCCCCATTGTCTATGCCTCTGCAGACAGCGTCTTTCAAGTCGCTGCGCATGAAGAGCATTTTGGGCTATCGCGCTTGTATGAGATTTGTGAAGTGGCCCGTCGACTGGTGGATGAGTACAACATCGGTCGCGTCATTGCACGCCCCTTTATTGGCACGCCAGGGGAATTCACCCGCACCACAAACCGCAAAGATTATGCCACACCGCCACATGATGACACCCTATTCGACCTGCTCTTTGCCCATCAAAGAGAAGTCATTGCCCTGGGTAAAACTGCCGATATTTTTTCCCATCGTGGCATCACCCGCGTGGAAAAAGGCGGCCATCTGGATAGCCTTTGTGCACTCACACTACAAACCCTAAAAGATGCCCCCGAAGGTTCTCTCACCTTTAGCAATTTTGTAGATTTTGATTCCCTATATGGCCATCGTCGTGACATTGCGGGTTATGCCAATGCACTAGAAACCTTTGATCGCTGGCTCCATGACTTTCGCCAACAATTACAACCAGGAGACTTGGTCATCATCACCGCCGATCACGGTTGTGATCCCTCCTTTCCAGGCTCCGATCATACCCGAGAACATGTTCCCGTATTGGCATTTGGCCCGAAGATAACATCCGGCTTTATCGGCGCCAGAGCCACTTTTGCCGATGTGGGCCAAACACTGGCTGCCTACCTTCAAGTACCCGCTCTCAAAGAAGGCGAGAGCTTTTTACCCTTGCTACTTCCGGAGGAATCGTGAACCTACGCACTCAATTGCACAACCAACTCACTATTGCTCCTGGAGTGTTCGACGGGCTCAGTGCACGCTTAGCCGAACAAGCCGGTTTTTCTATGCTCTATGCCAGTGGGGGAGCGATGGCGAGAAGCTCTGGATATCCCGATTTGGGGCTCATTACCCTCGACGAAGTCCTATTTCGACTCCGTGCCCTGTGTGATGTGGTCAACGTGCCCGTCATTGCCGATGCCGATGCTGGTTTTGGTAATCACTGGAATGTCGAACGTACCGTGCACTTGTTTGAACAATCGGGTGTGGCAGGATTGCACCTAGAAGATCAAGTCCAACCCAAGCGCTGCGGTCACCTTGCAGGCAAACAATTGATCAGCACAGAAGAAATGTGTCTAAAACTTCAAACCGCTTTGCGTGCCAGAAAAAACGATGACTTGCTCATCATTGCAAGAACCGATGCCATCGCTGTAGAAGGCTTTGAATCTGCCCTAACACGCGCCAAAGCTTATATCGATGCCGGTGCAGAAATGATTTTCGTTGAAGCCCCCACCACCCTGGAACAAATCGAAACCATCGGACAATTACCCGGGCTTAAACTCATCAATATGTTCCAAGGCGGCAAAACTCCCATGGTCCCACCCGAACAATTACAAGCATGGGGATTCCACTTGGTGATTATCCCTTCCGATTTACAGCGCGCCTGCATCCATGCCATGCAACAAACCCTCTCTACTATACGAAAAGATGGCCACAGTGGCAATGCTCCAGTCACGCTCACCTCCTTTCGCGAACGCGAAGAAATTATCGGGAGCCAACGGTATCTCGATGAATAGTTCCAACCTCTGTCATCCCCACGCACTCTGTCATCCCCGCGTAGGCGGGGATCTTCTCCGAACTGAGATGGATTCCCGCCTACGCGGGAATGACAAGAGGCGCGGGAATGACAAACTGCACCGGACTGACAGGAGCTCCAACCTCCTTTTGTCCCTATTCCTAGTGCTACTATACTGCTTCAATATCTCTTTGCATGCAGCCCCTTTGCCGGTCGATGAAGCCTTTCAAATACAGGCAGAGCAACGTGCACATGACATTCAGGTGTACTTACAAATTCAAAAAGGGCATGCCCTTTATCGAGACAAACTGCGCTTTTTAGTTGATCAACAGCCCCTAAAACCGCTCTATTGGCCCCCCAGCAATCGGTGGCTGCATGGAGATAAGGTCGACTTAGTCTATGATGAACCCACCACCATCAGCCTACCACCTCCCTCTCAGCCTGCTAAGCAGCTTGTGATTCATTACCAAGGTTGCAGCGAGGGACTCGATGGCCATCAAATCTGTTACCCCCCTCAAACCACCACCATCTCCTTGCAACCCACCATGACGCATGACATCCCCCATACCAAAAAAATATCTTGGAAAGAATTGCTCAGCTTCTTTGTGGCTGGTGTTTTTCTTGCACTCACGCCCTGTATCTGGCCCATGTTGCCCATTCTCTCTGCCGTCATTCTGGGTCATCATACGATGAAAACCTCTCAAGCCACACTGCTCGCTTGCAGCTATGTACTTGGAATGGCTAGCGCCTATGCCCTAGCCGGCATATTGGTGGCTCAGGCGGGATTTTATCTGCAAGGCGCTCTACAATCGATTGCGATCAAAGGCATGGCCAGCACCTTACTCGTAGGCTTTGGATTGCTATTATTGGCCAATCGCTCACTCATGCCCACTCGATGGCAAAATGCCCTGCACCAGCTCAGTCAGAAGCCCAAAGCAGGAACCCTACTAGGCGTGTTTTTGATGGGATTCCTCGCCAGTCTGATCCTCTCTCCTTGTGTCAGTGCCCCACTTGCTGGTGCTCTGACCTACATTGCCCAGTCAGGTGACGCATACTGGGGAGGCAGTGCATTATTCTTATTGGGACTAGGAAGCGGACTCCCGCTGCTCTTTATCGTGTTATTCGGCAATCACTACCTGCCTAAAGCAGGACATTGGATGGAATGGATCAAGTATGCTTTCGCATGGCTCTTATTCGCGATGGCCATTTATATCTGGATGGGCAGCTTGCCTGAGTTACACATCCAAGCGCTTTTTGGACTGCTCATTTTCCTCACACCATTTTTATTCTCTATGCTGCATGCTCATCAACATCCATTGCAAAGAATCGTGCAGGGAATCGGTGCGCTGCTGCTCATCATCGGAATGGCCTGGATGGCACCCGCTATTCCCATGCTATTTAATCCGCAACCAACCCCGGAAACCCGTGTCCATGATGAGGTTTGGGATCACACCGTCACGAATGCCGAAGAATTACATCGTCTCATCGAACAGATCAATACCAAAACCATCGTGGAGTTTTATGCCAAGTGGTGCAGCATTTGCCGAGCCAATGAGCCCCACTTTGTCAAGCTGAAAGCACAACACCCACACTGGCAATTCATCAAAGCAGATATCACACAACAAGATAAATCCATTAAGGGATTCATGAAGGCATTCCAGATCTTTGCTCCACCCACCACGCTCGTCTACGAGAATGGGAAACAGGTGGAGAGGATTGAGGGAAATGTGAGGGGGAGGTTATGGTGAGGGAGATTGAGAGTTTAGGCCGATACCACACAACTGATCTACCAAGCCACTACAGTATGTGATGCTTCTCCCCTGAGAGTCCTTTTCATAAAAAAGCGCTTCTACCGCATTAACCACTGCATCACCAGTATCAGTTCTATTCTCCTCATTCGGTTTGACAATGATTAACTGTCCGTCATGAACTGCATAAGAATAATCAAATGCATAAAATTTATCGTTAGATTTAATCTTAAAATGAAGCTTAGTAGAATTTTCCTGAGGTGGGTCAATAATCAGCTGATAGCTATTATATTCTTCAAATGATTTAGTTTCTTCTAGGAGAAACTTGCCTGAAGCGCATTTTTTCTTCAATAAGTTAGAAAAATCCTGAATGAGCCTCTGCAACTTCTTATCATTTCGCTCTTCGATTTTCTCTCCTGATCCTTTTGAAGAATCAGAAGTAAGAGCCCATCGCAAAAATAAACACGCCCCCAACAACACCGCCAACCCCAATTGGAGCTCAACCCCCCATGCGGGATACAACTGGAATGCCAAAATAGGTGAATCTGGGGCAAACAAAAAAGCCAAAACAGCCAAGGGAGGGACGATCACATGCCCCAAACGCTCAAGTTTTTTATCTTGAGAGTGCGAAATATAACCCCTAGCAAGCCACGCATACACCGCTCCACAAGAAGCTAAATACGCAAATGCTCCAGCACCTAGCAATGCAGCACCGAAATAACAGGTTGCTCCTAAGCCAAGGAGCATCGTACTGTGACGAACAATGTCTTTTGAATTAACGCTTTGATTACACTGAGTCATGGATGGGCCTTTTTTACGATTTGAACAAATTATAACCAATATGGGGCAGCAAATCAATCCCGATCCCCACCGTGCAAAGCAAATTGGAGGGGGAAAATAATATTAAGCTGAATCCCCCGAAGAGCTACAACTAAAAGTCAAACCTGTATCGTTTTTCAAAGCAAACGTCGCTATCACAGACCCAAGGAAAAGGGCACCTAAACCGATACCAAGCATTGGTAAAGCTTGAGTTGCCAATGCCTGAATCCAGCTAGAAAAAACAAACTGGTTTGCAATAAAGTCTATGAGCAGACCAACGCCAATCAACAAGACTGGAGTAGCTGTTATGCCCCAAAATTTCGGTGAGGCTATAAAAAAGATGGGCTGTTGCTGTTTGGAACCCTGCTCTGGCTTTGAGTATACACCTGTCTCTTGAGCTTTTGAGTCGCCCCCCATTCCTGGTATTTGAACTGCAGAATCGTCCCCAAACTGAGATGAACTAGCAGCAGAAACATTTCCCTCACCGCTTAATTCTCTTAACATATCCTCATGAATACCCACCGTAGCTCTGGTCACTTTTTGAACCTCATTTTCTATTTGAGTGACTAATTGTAGATCTGATTCCTGGATTTTTGTGTCATTAATCACCTTTTCCAGAAATTTGGGAATCGGTTTAACAACCCCAGCGGTCTTCAGATTCTTCGAAATATCATCTAAAGTGGGAACTAATTTCCTAGACAACACACCATTTACAAATTTTTCAGACTTACTTAGCTTGAAACCCTCGATAAATCTTGTAAGCAATGCGCGCAAACCAAACTTCAGACTCAAGATTTCCTCATCACTGGGGGAATCTAACAGATCAAGTTTTTCATAACAAATCCATATACGAGCAAAACCTTCACCAACTAAGAGTGAGGATTGATCCGACACAGCTGAAGATTCTGACCCAAAAGAATTGGGGAAACCCAGCGTTGACCTTTTTGAATCCTCTGCCAAACTTAAACTAGAGTCGTCAACTCCTTTTGAATTATCTGCTGAACTTAAACTAGGGCCGCCGTCAACCTCTTCTGAATCAGATGCAGCGCCCGTACTGTTGAATATATCCAGTAATTCTTGGCGAACCGCCTCATGGCTCGAAACCAAAGCGTTATTACCGGGATTCACTGATCCGGGAGGGGGATTGGCTACTTCTTTCAACTTTTTGGGGCACTCATTGAGCATTTTTTTCAACTCAGCTATATTTTCATCGAATTTAGGAGAACTAACAGCCAATCTCATCAATTTTTCCACAATGGCCGATAGAGTACCCAATGAGCTAATTAGAGGTTTTTTCTCGAGAAGCGAGACTTGTTGAGCCTTATCGACAACTAACGATGCTAGAGCGGCCACACTGACTCTTGATTTTTTTTGAGGCGTAGCATCAAAAAGCTTTGCTTTAGCCTCCACAACAAGCAACAAAGCAACAGCAGAGGCAACGAATCGTTTTTGTTCTAAAAATTCCTTTGATTGGTTGTTGAGATACACACAAACTTTCCTCAATGCTTGAGGGTAAGAGATGTTATGAACCTTCTGTTTTGAAGTTTGAGCTGTCTGAGACTTTTGCTCACCAACTTCCCCTTGAATCAATCTACATTGCGCTATAATGTCTTTTTCTTGAGCATTATGAGATTCGAACAATGCCAACCAGCGAAGAGCATCGAACACAAATTTATCCTTCAGCTCGCGATTTAGTGTACTCTCCTCCTTCTCTTCCTTCTCTTCTCCAGCTTGCGACAACTGGCCGATCAACTGAATAAGAAATTCTTCAAAACCCAGAACGATAGGGGGTTCACCCAACTTGAAAAGATCTTTGAGCCAATTTGACAGTTCACCCAGCACGGAATCTTCCCGTTCCCAGGAAATATTTTTGACGATTTCTTTCAACCCAAGTATTTCGTCACCAGCCGCCTTTGATTTTCGTGCTTCCCATTCCTCAGTTGTTAGAGTTTCAGTACTACCATCAGAATGACTAATCGCTACCCTTTCCCCCGAAAAGATAATCTGTGTAGCATCCAAATCCAACTCATCACCACTGCCGCTCATACCAAAACCTCCAACCTTTAATTCTTGTAAGCAATGAGGAATTTAACAAACTCCCTCTTGCCATGCAACCCCATTTCATGCAAAATAGATCCCAATAGTGTAACGTTTTGAAACAAATGGAATTATCTGCAGAAAATCCCTCCTCCGTTCAGCAGCAAATGCTGCGCGAATGGCTGGAATCTTCCACACCGATCACGGTGGCGCTCCTCAATGGCCCAAAGCTTAAAGGCCGTCTACTGGCCTATTCGAATCAGCGTATTGAAATAGACATTCACTCGGTCAAACACTTTATCTTTCTTTACCGCATTGCTTGGATGGCTGCAGAGCCCCATCTATGAGGCCCCAATGACACCCACCCTCATGTTACTCACCTCAGGCGGCGATGCCCCTGGAATGAATGCAGCCATCCGTGCCATTACACGCACCGCCTGCGCCAATGACTGGCGAGTCATCGGCATTCGTCACGGCTTCAAAGGTTTGCTGGAGCAACAATGGGCACCTCTAAATCCTGCCAGTGTGGCCCATTGCATTCAACGTGGCGGCACTGTACTCAAATCCGCACGCTGCCCCGCTTTTCATGATATCTCTGCACAACAACAAGCCCTAGAACATCTCAAATCGCAACACTGCAAAGGACTGATTGTCATCGGCGGAGATGGTAGCCTCAAAGGCGCACAAGCACTGGCTCAGCTGGGCGATATTCCCATCATGGGGATCCCCGCCAGCATCGATAATGACATCACGCACAGCGACTATAGCATCGGCTTTGATACGGCTCGCAACACAGCCACCGGTGCCATCGACAGAATCCGCGATACCGCCTCTAGCCATGATAGACACTTCCTCATCGAAGTCATGGGCCGAGATTCTGGTCACCTCGCCCTCGATGTCGGCATTGCCTGCGGCGCCGAACTCATCCTCACCCCAGAGTTCCCCATCCCCCTAGCCCAAATCGCTGCTCATCTCTCCCACCCCAAACGACACAAACAAAGCATCATCATGGTTGCTGCAGAAGCTTCACAACCAGGACACACCCTCACCCTAGCGCAACACATCAAAGAAAAAACTCAATTGGATTTTCGCGTCTGCATCCTCGGCCATGTCCAACGGGGCGGCTCCCCCTCCACCTTCGACAGACTCTTAGCCTCTAAAATGGGTCACGCTGCTGTCATGCAACTCATGCAACCTCAAACACACAGTAACCTCATTGCCTACCAAAAAGACCAAATCCTCCCCCTCCCATTGGAAAACCTCACCCTACAAACACGCTTGCTCACAGAGCCCTCATTGCTGCAAATGAATGCAATATTGGCGAGTTAACCTCTGTCATTCTCGCACCTCTTGTCATTCTCGCGAAAGCGAGAATCTTCTCTGGCCAAACAAGATCCCCGCGTACGCGGGGATGACAGAGGAGGACGGAGATGACAAGGGAGGGTGGGGAGAC
>CAYGKN010000053.1:0-9253 GCA_964350565.1 uncultured Gammaproteobacteria bacterium | reverse complement strand
ACCCTGAGGCTGGAAATATTTTTTTTGAAAAAAGCAAATTACAGATCGTTTTTAGAAAATGGTCAGATAGAGGATCTTTAGGAGTTCCTTGATTAAAAAGGATCAGATATTTTTTAGATTCCAGAATCACATGACTTTGCCAATCAGTCGATGCTGATTTGTCTTTAAGAAAATTAATAAAAACGTCATCTTTGCCAGGTGGTTCTTCAACTGTTTTATATATCTTATCGACACAAGAATTCACCATCTTCACCAGGCTATTTTTATCTTCTTCGGAAACCCCATAAATAAATTCTAAACTACGATGTCTGGATTTTGCTTCAAGAATCTCTTTATAAAATTTATCTTCTCTACCAAGCACTACTCTTTTTTCAAATAAATTCTTAGAAAGTTCTTGGAAATTTGACATGGAAAGATCGCCTCTTGCAATACATCGAAGCGCATCTCTTGCATCCCCTTTAAGTTTAGAAAGCTTAGCAATAGACAAAAACACACTTAAACTGACCGGCAATGATCCTCCATCAAATTTATCAGATAATTCTCCAATATCTTCAAGAGAAACCCCGTGTTTTTTCATTTCACTCACAAAAAAAACAAAATCTGAATTTAAGACACTCTCATTTATTTTTTCAGTTTTAAAAAGCAATTTATGCTTTTTTAAAAGAACCCCTAGCCACTGATGTTCAGTTTCATTAAGATTAGAAATATCAATTTTAATCTCCTGTTCTGCAGCATGAAGGAAATCAAAATGTTTTCTTTCTGTTGATATCCGGTTTTGTTCCTCTTCTGCTTTAGAGTAATATAATGTTCTGGAATTGAAATCAAATGAGAACCCAGGAGGCAAATCAAAAATATTCCAACCTCCTTTAAATTTATCGAATTCACACTTAATTCTGTCTAAAGCACTTTGCGTGACTGTAGAAATAAAACAGCTATTTTTTTGATCCCCCATATTCTGTAATACTTTTTCCCAACTACCCTTTTCGGATGGTTGAGCAGCTTGAAAAATTTTCTGGAAAGTCCACAACTTTCCTTGATTTTGATACTTGTCTTCAAAGGAAACCAGTACGTTGTTTTGATTCTGATGACTATGCTGATGTTGATTTTGATTTTGATAACTGACAGCTAATCCCTCTATCTCTCTTCCTCTCGAAAGTAGAGCTCCTATAGTAGTCTTTTGATGAGAGGACATGATTACTCTCCATTAACACTTACCTTTCATAATAAAAAAAGCACATTAAGAAAGAATTAAAAGACGGAAAACACACGTTGCTAAAATTAATCTATTCATAAAACATAGAATTTAAAAGTTTATTCAAGACTAACTCTACTTCAATCCCCAAAAATCCATCTGCCTGGCTGCTTCATAAGCCACCACTGCCACACTGTTGGCTAAATTCAAACTCCGACTATGCGGCTGCATGGGTAGTCGCAAACATCCATGCACTTGTTGCTCTCGAATGTGTACGGGCAAACCTGAAGTTTCACTACCAAATAACAGTACATCTCCTGGTTCGTAATTCCAGTCACTGTATCGTTGCGCTCCGTGAGTGCTCACTGCCAATAGACGACGAGAGCCGATAACCGAAAGCAAGCCTTCAAAACTTTCTACACACTGAATATTTACCCACTCATGATAATCCAAACCTGCGCGTTTTAATGCTGCAGAATCTAGTGAAAATCCTAACGGCTCAATTAAGTATAATTCCACACTCAAATTTGCACACAAGCGGATAATGCTGCCCGTGTTTTGAGGGATCTGTGGAGCAAATAATGCAACTGCCAAAGGATTAGGAGTGAGTTTCTCGACCATTACGCGCTTGCCACTGTTTTTCTCGATACTGCTGATAAGTATCGCGAGTAAACACATAAGGGTCAAGCACTAAATCCTGCGCGATTTGCTCTCCTTCTAGCACATGCGCTCTGGTGGCAACCGAGGATATCGCCCAATATGGAGTTCGCCAATCTCCATAATGCAAATACATGATCGGATGCCACAGCGAACCATCCGTGTGCCACTGCCACATGTCTTGTAAACTACTCGGACCTAGTACCGGCAACACCACATAAGCAGCAGGACCATGTGCCCAATGACGCAAGGTTAATCCAAAATCATTGTGACGCTCTGACAAATGCCAAGAACTCGCCACATCAAACAAGCCACCGACTCCCACCGTGGTATTGATACTCAAACGTGTAACACTCGCAAATGCATCTCCAAAACGACCTTGTAATACATGATTCACCACACTAGGCACTTCATTTAAATTACTTTTAACGTGATCAACACCTCGACGCATTGGCCAAGGCACCACGTCGTGATAAAAAATGGCTAAGGGTTTCAACAATATCTTATCTAATGCATTGTTCAAGGCAAAAGCATGACGGTTGTAATGCTCAAACGGATCCGAAGATGCTCCAAACACCGCCATACTCAACAGTGCCATGCACCACCACTTTTTCATTCAGCCTCCTCATAAAACTTTTGAATCCATGACCATGCCTCTTGTGCCGTTTCTACATAACGATATAAGGATAAATCATCTTTATGAATCATGCCCATATCTGCCAAAGCTTCTAAATTCAGCACTTTCTCCCAAAATTCTTGACCAAATAATAAAATCGGCACCCGCTCTATTTTTCCAGTCTGCATCAATGTCAATGCTTCAAACAATTCATCCAATGTGCCAAAGCCTCCAGGGAAAGCCACTAAAGCCCGAGCACGAATCAAAAAATGCATTTTGCGAATGGCAAAATAATGAAACTCAAAAGATAACTCTGGCGTCACATAGGCATTCAACCCCTCTTCCTTAGGTAAGACAATACTCAAGCCTAAACTTTTTGCCCCCACCTCATATGAACCGCGATTCGCCGCCTCCATAATCCCCGGACCACCTCCTGTCACAATATAAGCTTGTTCGGAAGGAATAGGACACTCTTTGCTAATCAATGCCGCAAATTCTCTGGCCTGCTCATAATAATACGCATTTTTGATGCCTCTCTCTGCCAGACGATAGGCTGCCAAAGCCTCCTGGTTATCAGGCGCTGCCTCATGAGCTTTTTTTGCGACCTCATAGACGCTTTGAGCCACAGATCCTTCACGAATTCTCGCACTGCCAAATACCACAATGGTGTGATCGACTCCATTGTCTCTTTGCACCAACTCTGGTTTTTGTAATTCCAATTGTAATCGCACAGGACGCAATTCTTCACGCAATAAAAATTCCATATCCTGAAACGCTATTCTAGACATACTCCCATGCGCAGGATTTTCTCTAAGCGCTTGAACTTCTTCTTTTGCACTGTGAAATAATTCACTATGCTTTTTTTTACGCCCCATAATTACACCAACTCCGCAACACCAGCATTTTTCAATGCCAATTTACCCGCCTCAATGCCCGGTTGCGTAAAAGCATCAATCTGCCAAAACACACTCTGTGTAAATACCTTGTGCTCATAGAGGGCTAACAATTGTCCCAAGCTCGATGGAGTGAGTGCCTTTGTTGATAAGGCCGTGATGGGTTGATGATGTACACCAACGGTATTTTCCCACAACGATTGAGCATGAGACTTGGCATAACTCACTGCCTGTTGCCCCAACACATCTTCATCTTCTACCCACAACATATCTATCGGAATGCTATGAGAGCCCTGATATAACAATTGCATAAACGTATGCTGGGAATCAACGCCTTGACCTCCCCAATACACGGCACTGGTTTTTGGCATCACCAAACGAGAATCCAATCCCACCGTTTTACCCAAACTCTCCATGTGCAATTGCTGCATATAAGGCAACCAATGTGATAGTCGCGAATCATACACCAATACCGCATGACTAACCGATCGCATAAAATTGCCATGCCAAATATCCACCAATGCCAATAACACAGGAACATTCTCCCATAACGGCATATCCATATAATGTGCATCCATAAGCTGTGCACCCTGGAAAAATTTTTCGAACCACTCCCAACCGAAAGCCAACCACAAAGGCAATGCCATCGCACTCCAAATCGAAAATCTCCCACCCATGCTATCGGGAATCAATAAGGTTTGAGATTTTAAAAGACCTTCTGAAACAGCCCGCCCCAGATCTGCAGTCACCACCCATTGCTGATCTACTGTAATGTCATAGTTCGCCAATACATGCTGACGAATGGCACGCAATTCTACCGTTTGAAAAGACTTCGATAACCAAACCCACACCGTGCGCGATAAGTCTAGAGTGGATAAGCGCTTTTTCCACAAACGTGAATCCATCATATTCCAAAAATGACAGCGGCAACGCGCTTGCAAGTGAAACGCTTCATAGGCCAAACTCGCTCCCCAATGCGATCCCCCCCAACCCACACAAATCACATCGGTAATCTCACCAGACTCCACACGAGCCATCAAGGAAGAAACTTTTTCGCGATTGAGTGCATCCATCTGCTTCCACTCTTTGAGCACACGATCATTCGATCGCCAACGCACATGCGCCGGAGCCTGCTCATAAGCTGCACTATTCCCACCACGGTAGAGCGCATTCTGCGCCACAGAAAATTGCTGCTGCTGGAGATATTCCCCCAAATGCGTCAACGCAGACAATGACAAAGACTGACGCGATAAATCCACACGCCAATCCCCAACAGGATAAGATCCCAATTGCGGAGGCTGAGGCTCACGCGCGATTTTGACCAAATTTTGCCACAATGCTCCCTTGCTACCCATAGCGATACCTGCTCCAAAAGATTCATTATACCACAATTCTCAGAAAAGCACGTAAAAACAGTTTATTGCAAAATTCTAAATTTATGCCATCTTTAAAGCATGAAAGAAAAACAGACAGTTCTAAGCATAGGCCTGGTATTCATCAGCCTATTCATGGGTTGCACACCCAGAAATCCTTTGATGCAGCTGGATGATAAAACCCGTAATATGTTTATTGCTCAACACGGACACCTAGAGGTTGCCGATGTCTGTGCTGAATACTATATCAATGGAATACGCTCTAAAGTCACCCGCACCTCTGTGATTTGCTCTGAATACACCCGAGAACTACTACAAGATGCCAAAAAGAAAAAACTGACGAATAACAAATTAAAGGTCGAGCACTTTCGAGATAAACGCATCTGGGAGAATTGGTTAAACCAGAAACAAGGAATTCTTAGAGAGCTAAAGACGCTCCCCCCAAAAAATGATCGAGTAATAAGCCCATAAAAATTCCAAATAAATAATAAATCGACCACTTAAAAGTCTTCCAATACACATAAGGCTCACCGGCCACACACAATCGCACCACCCAATATAAAAACGCGGCATTGCAGAGCATGGCAACGGCTAGATACATCCATCCACTCATCCCAATGACAAAAGGCATTAGTGTCGCAGCAATCAATAACAAGGTATATAAAAAAATATGAAGCTTGGTAAAGCTCACTCCATGAGTAATCGGCAACATCGGCACATCGGCTTTGGCATAATCTTTGGCTCGGTGAATCGCCAAAGCCCAAAAATGTGGCGGCGTCCACACAAAGATAATCAGCATCAACAACAAACTCTGTGCGGCAACGTGTCCTGTGACAGACACCCAACCCAATACCGGTGGAGCAGCACCCGCCACACCCCCAATGACAATATTCTGTGGAGTGGCCCGTTTAAGATAAACGGTATACAAAAGGGCGTATCCCATCAATGCACCAAGAGTCAGCAATGCCGTGAGCGGATTCACCCAAAAAAACAACACCGACAACCCCGCCCCCCCCAAAAGGGCAGCAAATAACAAGGCTGAACGAACACCAATGCGTCCCGTGGCTACCGGACGGTATTGCGTGCGCTGCATTTTTTGATCGAGATGCCTATCGACCAAATGATTCATGGTGGCCGCACAGCCGGCACTCAATGCAATCCCTAAATTGGCAATCACCAATACCGACCAAGGGATCACCGGGCTTGCCAACAACATCCCCACCGTGGCAGTGATTAACATTAAAAATACTACTCGAGGCTTACAAAGCACCCAATAATCGTTTGCCGTTGCCATTTAAGTCGTCACACGTTGCTGCCAAAGCACTTCATTCATCGCAATCACTGACAACAGTAACATCGCCGCCACAATATTGTGGCCTACCGCAATGGCCAATGGCAATTGCCACACCACATTCAAAATCCCCAGAAAACATTGCAACACAAGAAAAAAGATGATCCAACGCGCTCGATTGCGCACTTGCAACGATTCCTCTTTCCACAGCAACACCAATGACAAAAATGCCCAATACACAGCGATTACCAATGCGCCCACACGATGCAACCAATGGATTGCTACACGCGCCATAGCACCCAATACTCCTCCTTCATAGTTAACACCAATGGGATGGGAAAGATCAAAACCTGCACGAAAATCGGCAGCAGGCATCCACTGTCCCTGGCAACGGGGAAAATCGGGACAAGAGAGCGAGGCATAATTCGTGCTGATCCAAGCGCCTAAGGCAATTTGTAAGACCAAAAGCACCAAACCAAAAAGAGCGGCATAACGCCAATAAGGACCCACGATCAGAAGAGCGTGGTTGGTTTTGTTCTTTAAATTTAACCACCACAAACTCGCCACAATCCCCATACCCCCCAGCAAATGACCAGAAACAATCAACGGCAACAAGAGCCACGTCACCGTCCACATGCCTAATACTGCTTGCATCGCCAATAACAATAGCAGCGCCACACCACCCGCCCTGGCGCCACGAACACGAGGCTTTAGAATATTCATCGATGCCAAAATCCCAATCAGCATTCCCAATGTGCCAGCCACATAACGATGGATCATCTCCGCCCAAGCTTTTATGGGCTCTACGGTTTTCCCAAACGCTTGAGCCGCTTGAAACTTAGCTTCCCCAGAAGGCACCACCAAATGACCATAACAACCTGGCCAATCGGGGCAACCTAGGCCGCCATCCACCAAACGGGTATACGCCCCAAGACCAATCACCACAAAACCCAATAATAACGCTACCCGCAAAATGTAGGTATACCACCTATCCATACTTCACCCTCATCAATCGTTTCATATCTCGCAACATATCACGTGTAGACTGCTTTTGACCATACTCCATGAGCAACCAACGGGAATCATCCACCAAAAATACTTCTCCCGCTTTTAAAGACAACCCCAAAGAAGGCAACGGCACCCCAGATTCTCCCCATAATCGAATATGCACCCGGCTTTGATATTTTCCCAGCAAGGCTCTCGCCCACTTCAGCCGAGATAAGCGCTGCTGACAAGACTCATCACAACCCTGAGGCGCCACCAATAACCAAGTCCAGCCATGAGGCAGAACTGGAGGTTTTTCAAACAATTGCCCCCAGATTAAGGTGGGGTTGAGCAAGTGCCCTCGATTGCTAGTATCGAAATGACCACCAGATTTATGCAGCCAATAGGCTGCCCACAATGGTAACAAAAAAATCAAAGCCACCGTAATTAATGCCGAACGTGCCTTCATCTAAGATCCCCCCAACGGCAGATACCTTAACAAAATTTCAAGCCCATGTCGAATGTTTAAGCAGAAAACGGACGGGGAGGACTATCAGGCAGAACACGGTTCTCATAGTGTTCATACAATTCTTGAAATTCCTCATCCGAAGCATCAATGCCTTTCCAGTGTGAATATATCTTCTCGAACGGCACGCCCCGCAGCAATTGGATCATCGATTGGTAAACACACTGCAAGCCTTGCTCAGCACTCTGAGGACATCTCACCATATATACACTTAAATCATACCAAAGCCCTAGTATTGAAATTCGCTGATGACACTGACTTTCCAATAGCAAAGGATTTTCCAAAATTTGATGCTGAATTAATGGATCAAGCCCCCCATATAAATGTTTCTCTACACCTCCCACCATCACTATATCACCAAAAAATCTCTGACTTTCAAAAAAATGAACCAGGAGTCTTCTTTCCGGATGGTGCCGGATTTCTGCGGAATACTGCAACCAAAAATGATTGAGTCGACGCATCACGGGAGGCACCGGACAATGCTGCAAGCATTCCCTCCAAGGCAATAACGCTTGAAGATTAATGCCCCCCTCTTTCTTAAAGAAATATAACAAAAGACTCACCCAACACAAAGTGATTTCTTCAGGCAACAAATGCCGGTATCCCCTCATGAAATATCGCATACCCTCAACGCTTGAACTCCATAACCTTTGATGAAAATCCCATACCCAAATATGCTGAGGAATAAACACTATTTTTTCAAAAAAAGCATTGCGCCTAGGTGATCGCGACTCAGACTTAGCCTCTTCAATAAGTTTACTACGTTGATTGAGGCTCAACACAGGCATGAGTTTCTCAATGACATCATTGCTCTGTAACACCACTTCTGGGTCTCTTCTAGCATCACTAAATTCTTTCAGCTGATTGACGGCAAAATCTTGCAGCCGTTCAGTCAAAAAGGAAAAGGTACAGAGAATTAAGTTTAATTGCCTTTTGATATTTTCAGAACTTGAATGGATGCCCCAACAACAATATAACTTAATCCAATCTGAAGGTACTGCCTGAAACATGAAGCGCATCACCCGAAAGCCCCATGGTCCTTCTGGATAATCATATTTGAATTTCTCATAGATTAATTTAAAATTGATCAATTTTTTTTGCTCAAGGGTCGCATATGGAAATATCACAGAAACCAAACGCTCAATCAGAGAAAATGTTAAAACTCGTGCAAAAGAGAAAAAATGAAAAATAGTGCCCACACCTAGCCTCGAGAATTCATGATGTGGTTTCTGAAGATAAGAAAATATAAACTTAGAACGATAATATAACTTTCCCTGAATATCTGCGGATGAAAAAATGCGACTCATCCATTTTAATAACGCATTAAAATTGGATTGATAATTTAACGCCTCACAATACCCCAAAATCTCGAACATGATGGAAAATACTATCAATTTCATTTCGTGAGAAGTAGGAAAAAACCCAGAAAAAGCCTCAAATAATTCGAGCTTTTTACATAAAGACAAAAAAGGAACCCATCGACACAAACCCAAGGCCGATGCATGCCACAAATAAACATGATGGGGTTTCTCGAATGCACCCAACAACAGCGACCATATCCTAAATTGATAGAAATCATCCAGAAAAGGTCCTATCTTTCCCAATAACCCAAACCACTTTTCTATCGATAAATCTCTTTCATCATGGGCTTGAAACAATCGATCAATAAAAGCATACCAAGCCGAGAATTGATCTGCCGTCAACACCCTCCAGGGCACATT
>CAYGKN010000052.1:0-9331 GCA_964350565.1 uncultured Gammaproteobacteria bacterium | reverse complement strand
GCCCCCTTGTCATTCCCGCGAAAGCGGGAATCTCCCAAACAACGATACGCAAACAAAAAATCACGAAAAGGCTTGGAGACACTATGCTCAAACAAGACATTTTTAGTAGACAGCACCACATCCCCATCCCCATCCACCACGACAGGAATTCCATGAACAATGCGAAACTGTCTGGTTTTTAATTCTACCTTCTTGATCTCTTTTATCTTACAGTCTCGATAAATGACATCCTGCGCACCACTCTCACGACGCAGGGCTGCTTCTGCAGCACCCAACACATTGGCCAACAAGCCCCGATTGGCACCCGTGTTTTTTTCGTTGAATATTCTCAACTCCCTGAGGATTCGATTGCACCCTGCTTTGCGATGTGTTGGAGATAGCTCATTGTCTTTCAACAATGCCAATAGCGCTATTTGTGCCTCTTCAACTCGCTGATCTTTGTCCTTGGTATTTCTTGGACACACCCCATGCAAATAATAATCTTTACGCACTTGCAGGCGATACTGACCCAAAATATGCACCAGTTTTTGGGGCAAGTTCATGGGAAGAGCTGGCATCACACCCAATTTGAATATCTCGAGAAATTCGTCATTAAAGTTATCTTCTATAAAGCTAACGGTAACTTCATCTGCCTCAAACCAATGCCGTGTTTCTCTAAAAGCAATTTTTTGATCACCAACAGAAGAAAACATCTTCAGCCTCCCCAACTTCAAAAAAATATTAACACAAAACCCCTTGGCTGGCAATTTTTTCACCAATCCTAAATTGCCTAAAAGCACCATTATGGTTTACGCTTAAAGATGAGTTGGTTACAGGACCTCAGATGAGTGATAAAGACAAAAGTCATGAAGAATTAGAAGCCTCCATTGAGCGTTTCAAAGCACGTTTTCGTCGCTCCTCCAAAAAGGCTCCCGGTAATCCAGAAAACAAAGACATGGAAGCCTTGATTGTCATTTTTCGGTGGGTTGGCCTGGGGTTGCTCTGCATATGGTTACTCGCCGGTATTGTGATTATCAAGCCGGCTCAAGAAGGGGTCGTGTTGCGTTTTGGCAAATACATCAAGACATTAACTGAAGGCCCACATTGGGTGCCTCGTTTGATTGACCGGGTGTTTGTCCTCGATACCCAGCAGGCTCAAACCTACTACTATGAATCTGAGATGCTCACCAAAGATGAGAATATCGTGGTCGTTTCTGTGGCCACACACTATCGACTGGCCAACCCGAATCATTATCTATTCAAAACGGTAGAGCCCATCAGAAGCCTGCAAGAAGCCACTGCCAGTGCCCTTCGTCAAGTCATTGGCGAAACCGTGCTCAGTGACATTTTAACCAAAGGACGGGAACAAATTCGTGCAGAAATCGAAGCTTCTCTTAAAGAAACGCTGTCTCTCTACCAGACGGGCTTGAATATCCTAGATGTCACCTTGCAAAGCGCTAGAGCACCTGAGGCAGTAAAAGAAGCCTTTGATGATGTGATTAAAGCGAGAGAAGATGAGCAGCGATTCATCAGCCAAGCGGAAGCCGTGAAACGCCGCCTCAATGAGCGTGCAATTGGTGAGGCACAAAAATGGATCAACCAAGCCACAGGGTATGAAAAAAGCGTGATTCTCAATGCTAAAGCTGGGATCCAGCATTATCTCGCTCTACTGCCTGAATATCAGCGTGCAAAAGACGTCACCCGCACCCGCTTATACTTAGAACACCTCACCGATATCTTCAAGCGCACCCCTAAAATCCTTTTGGATTCTGCTCAGCAGGATGTTCTATATCTGCCCATTGCTCCGCCGCCGAAAACTCTTGGCACTCAAGCGCAAGCACCAGAAGTCAACCTATCCAGCACTCCAGAAGTGAACAACACGCCTGTCAGTTCCCCTGAGCAGCATGCACTGACTCACGAACAAATTGATCGTTTCGATTATTCCCGCATTGCACAAAATGATAAGGAGTCTTCCCATGGTTAAACCCTTCGAGCGTCTCATACTGATCGGGATTGCGATATTATTCATGGTTGCTCAGTGTTTATACGTCATCTACGAAGGGCAACGTGCTCTTATCATCCACTTAGGGGAATTGAAAAAAACTTCTACCGGCCAATTATTTGTGGCCGAACCGGGCCTTCACTTCAAATGGCCCTTTGTAGAGCAACTCAAACGATTTGATGGGAGATTACACACCCTAGAACCAGAGCCCAGTCGAATTGTCACCCTAGAGCAAAAAGACTTGCTGGTGGATTTTTTCACACAGTGGAAAATCATCAACCTCGAACGTTTTTATAAGCGCACCAGTGGTCAATTGGCCAGAGCGGAGTTACTCCTCTCTCAACAACTCAACGATCGCCTGCGCGCAGAGTTTGGGAAGCGAAAAATGGCCCAAATCATCGCGGATGAACGACTCAATACCATGGAAGCCATCACCGCAAGCGCTCGTCAAGAAGCCGAAGAATTGGGAATCCAAATTGTGGATGTTCGCATCAAACGCATCGATCTACCTCCTGAAGTAAGCCAAACCGTCTATTCACGCATGAGAGCGGATCGCTTCATGGTGGCGACTCAACATCGCTCTGCAGGTCAGGCGAAAGCTCAAGCTCTCGAGGCACAAGCCAAAGCCGATGCGTCCGTGACCATTGCCACCGCTAAAAACGAAGCGGCAGAAATACGCGCCAGAGGCGATCGCATTGCCGCTAAAATCTATGCCGATGCCTATGAGAAAGATCCGGAGTTTTTCAGCTTTCTCGGCAGCCTAGAGGCCTACCAACACAGCCTCGGTCGCGCTGGAGATATGCTGGTGATCAAGCCTAGTGGTGAATTTTTCCAATACTTTCATCAAAAGAAGAAGTCTTGACTGCACATGGAGTCCAGATCGGAAATCCACGCGCAAGAGCTGCTCCTCCTTAACTAGAAGATGAGGCCCTTGGCGCTAAGTCATCCTTTTTCTCATCCCCTTCGTCTGTTTCTTGGAAGCCCCCTTTCTGAAAAAAATTGCTAAGAACATCTGTCCAGTCGCCGGTCGATGAGCTACCTTCAAAAAAAGAACGCGAACGAAGAATCTCCTGGCCTTTTTTGATCAAGGCTTCAAATAAGGCTGAATACCGCGCATAGTTAGATATTATATTTGCAATATCTCGATGTAACTTAGTTACCTCGGCTATTTGAGTAGTACTAAGTTGTTCAAAGGACTGACCCTGTGATTCCTTCTCATTCCTCTCATAAATTTCAGCAATGAGTCGAGGTAAGCTTGCTCGTTCACAACTCTTGAGGATCTGTTTTTTCAGTTCTGGCTTTAACGAGCCATGATTTTCTATGGTTTCCAATAGGCTGTTTAGAGTCTTTCCAAGCGATTCTAGATCTGATTGAGGATTTTTTTCCTCGTTATTTTGATTTATAAAGGCACACTGAAAAATTGGGATTGCTCTTATAGCATCAACTCTGTCGGTGTTATTTTCAAACAGACTTGAAACACAATTCAACTCACATTGCAGCGCCTTTTTTTCGGGGTTTTCTTGAGATTTTTTGATTGATTGTAGAGTACTGGATAAGATACTACTACTACTACGTTTATAGAGCGGCATTTGTTTTTTATCAACAAGCGCTTGAATCTGCGATAATGATAATTGATTATCTTCACCTGCTGGTTTCTTGGAGTCTCCACTCATTTTTTCCCTCGTCTATTGAATTAGTACTTTCTAGCATAACATTGCAGCGTTCAAAATTCAACCATTTTGGTCTGCAAATTTTCTCCTTCATTAGAGATCCTGGCTGAGGATCGCGATTAAATGCCAGAAAAAGAAAACAAAAGTGTTATGCTTCTCTATCTTGCAGAAGAGCATGATGCCATCAGGCATCCTCGCTAGCGAAAACCCTCCTTCTGAAAAATCAACGAGGCATTAGTTCCACCAAACCCAAAAGAATTCGATAACGCCACGTCAATGTTTCCAGGCTGAGCCACTAAAGGCACCAAATTTAAATCAAAAGCACTGGGAGGATCGACTAAATTGATGGTAGGAGGGGCAACGCCATCCCGTATAGCCAGGACAGAAAAAATGGCTTCAATCGCCCCTGCAGCCCCCAGTAAATGCCCGGTCATCGACTTCGTAGAACTGATTTTCAGCTTTTGAGCATTTTCACCAAATGCACGTTGAATGGCCAGTAATTCTAACTCGTCTCCAGCAGGCGTTGAAGTCGCGTGGGCATTGATATAATCCACATCAGCTACCGACAACTTCGCATCAGACAGTGCCGATTTCATGGCACGGGCCCCACCATCGCCTTGAGGATCAGGCAAAGTCATGTGAGAAGCATCTGCACTCTGCCCAAAACCGACCAATTCTGCATAGATATTCGCGCCACGTGCTTTGGCATGATCAAGAGACTCTAGCACCATCACACCGGCACCATCTCCCAATACAAAGCCATCGCGGCCAGCATCAAAAGGTCTGGATGCGCCTTTGGGATCGTGATTGCGACGCGACAGGGCTCTCACTGCAGCAAAGCCCGATACGCCCAACGGTGAAGTAGCCATTTCAGTGCCACCGGTGACCATCACATCGGCATCACCATAGGCAATGGAACGCGCCGCATAACCAATATTATGCGCACCGGTAGTACAAGCAGTCACCACCGCAATATTCGGGCCCTTGAGCCCATGACGTATGGAGACTTGTCCAGAAACCATATTGATAATCGCTCCGGGAATGAAAAATGGGGAGATGCGCTTCGGACCTTGAGCATGTAGAATATCGCGAGTTTTTTCGATCAGTGGCAAACCACCAATTCCAGAACCAATGGCCACACCCACGCGCTCTTTATCAACAGACTCATCTAAACCCGCATCCGCCAATGCCTCATCTGCCGCAGCAAGACCATAGACGATGAATGTATCCATTTTTCGCAATTCTTTGACATCCACATAATCCTTAGGTTCAAAGCCCTTCACCGAAGCACTAAATTGCACTGGATATTCAGAGACATCAAATTGCGTAATGGAAGAAGCTCCACTCTGGCCTGCCAAAATAGCACGCCAGGTGTCTTTCACCGATAAACCGAGCGGCGTTACTAAGCCTAAACCCGTAACGACAACCCTTCGACCTTGCATAAATTAGCTTTCCTGGGTCTCAGCAGCGATAAAGTTGACCACGTCTTGAATGGTGTCGAACTTTCCAGCCTCTTCATCAGCGATTTCAATATCAAACTCTCGCTCTAAGGCCATCACCAACTCTACGGTATCCAAAGAATCCGCACCCAAATCGTTAATGAAAGAGGCACTATCTGCAATAGCCCCATCAATACCCAAATGTTGAGCCACAATGCCCTTCACTCTCTCATTAATATCACTCATGGTTTTCTCCTAAAAAAAATGATTCTATCGAAAAGGCTCGCACAAATCAAGCGCTAAACCCCCATCCACATCCCGCCATTGACATGCAAAGTCTGACCGGTAATGTAGCCTGCACCATCACCTGCTAAAAAAGCCACCGCATGGGCCACGTCGCTGGGTTCACCCAATCTTGCCAAAGGAATGCGCTTTAATAATTCCGTTTTAATATTCTCTGGAAGCTTCTCCGTCATATCGGTTTGAATAAACCCAGGAGCAATCACATTCACGGTGATCTGACGAGAAGCCACTTCTGCAGCCAATGCTTTGGTTAGGCCCACCAAGCCGGCTTTCGCCGCCGCATAATTCACCTGACCGGCATTACCATACTGCGCCACCACCGAACCGATGTTGATAATACGACCGGACTGCGCTTTGATCATCGAACGAATGGCCAAGCGACACAATCGATACACCGCTGTGAGATTGGTGTCTATGACGGATTGCCAGTCCGCCTCTCCCATCATTAATAATAATTTATCTCGAGTAATCCCCGCGTTATTGACCAAAATTTGTGGAGCCGTCTGCTCTTTGAAAAAAGCTTCTACGGATTCGGCATTTGAAACATCCAATACTGCCCCCACATGATGCGACCCCCATTGAGAAAGCCGTTCGGTGATTGCATCGGCTCCGGCTTGCGTCGTCGCGGTTCCTAAAACTTTTGCTCCTTGGCTAGCCAAGTGATCCGCAATGGATGCCCCAATCCCTCGGCTCGCGCCTGTGACCCAAACTGCTTTATCTGCCAATGTCATCATTACTCTCCTTTTTAGATGTGCAACACTTCCATTTCAGGAAGTATGCGTTTTACCAATCCACTCAAGACCATACCCGGACCACATTCCATCCACTGATCCACCTGCTGGCCCATCGTTTCCACTACCTTAATCCACTCGACAGGCCGGGTCAACTGATCGACTAAACCTGTTTGCAAAGCCTCGACCTCCATACTCGATTGCCCATGGATGTTTTGATACACAGGCACGATGGGTGTCTGCCAATGGGCCGATAAAATCTTTTCTTTTAATGCATTCGCTGCAGGTGCCATCAAAGGCGTATGAGAAGGTACACTCACCGGCAAGGGCAATACGCGTTTTGCGCCCGCCGCTTTTAAGGTTTCCATGATTGCATTCACAGGCCCTTTTTGACCGGCAATCACAATTTGCCCGGGAGAATTGATATTGGCCAGATAGACACCGTCTTGTTGTTGGCAATGCGCTTCGAGAGTCTCACGAGATAATCCCAACACGGCAGCCATGGCCCCTTCCCCTTCTTTCACTGCCGCTTGCATATACTCGCCTCTCGCTCGCACCAATTGGAGTGCTTCGGGATAAGACAGGGCTTGTGCTGCAACTAGCGCACTATACTCACCCAAACTGTGACCGGCGAGTGCATCAGCACGCCCTCCCCAATGACGCCACAGAGCGATGCTCGTTGCTAACAATGCCGGCTGAGTATATGCCGTTTTATTCAATTGATTTTCAGGATCGTCTTGAATCAAAGTCCATAGGTCAAAACCCAATGTTTGGCTGCCTTCGTCGATGGTCTCTCGTACGACAACGCTTTCTGCATAAGCACTCAGCATCCCTTGTTTTTGAGAGCCCTGCCCAGGAAATATGACCCCTAATCGCTTCACCTTCTTTCTCCCCTCAATAACGTAATAACACCCCCCCCCAAGTGAGCCCTCCACCAAAAGCGGTTAAAATCACTCGTTCCCCTTGGCGAATCTGTCCAGAGCGCACAGCGGAATGCAATGCCAATGGAATAGAAGCTGCAGAAGTATTCCCATGCTGAGACACCGTTTGAATTACCTTCTCTTTAGGAAACGATAAGCGCTCTGCAATGGCATGCAGAATACGAATATTGGCTTGATGAGGGATCAACCAATCCAATTGATTGGCATTCAATCCTTCCTGCTCTAACAGATATTGAATCGTAGATTCCATATTGCTCACGGCATGTCGGAACACTTCTCGACCTTCCATCGCCATAAACCCTGGACTTGTGAAATCTTTATGGGGCAAATGTAGAATTTCCGCTTGAGTGGGATCAGAGTACAATGCTCCCTGCAAAATACCCGGCCCCGTAGAACGGGACAATAACACCGCACCGGCTCCATCTCCAAACAGTACGCAAATGCGTCTATCGGACCAATCCACAGTACGAGACATCTGCTCACTGCCAATAACCAAGCAATGCCGACAAGCTCCTGTACGGATGGCATGCCATGCGGTAATCAATGCCGTGATAAAACCATTACAAGCAGCAACCACATCAAACGCAAATGCTCGCTGAATTTGCAATTTCTGTTGAATCAAACAAGCCGTACTTGGAAAACGTTTATCGGGAGTACTGGTGGCCACCACAATCCCATCCACTTCTTCCACCGGGCACTCTGCCATAGACAACGCTTCTCTGGCAGCCAACGCCCCCATTGCACTAGCAGTTTCAGTGTCATCGGCAATATGTCGTGCCTCAATTCCTGTGCGCGTGACTATCCATTCATCACTGGTCTCCACATAAGCGCTCCAATCGGTATTGGGCATGCGCCGATGCGGAAGATAGGCACCTACACCACGAATGCGTGCCTCAAACATCTTCCTGACCTACGTCTGGTAAGCTGGCTTCAATACGCGAAGGCAAATCCCATCTTGCTTGCTGTGCCGCCAATAATATTGCATGCACCAAACCCAAGTTATCAGCGCTGCCATGACTTTTGATGACTGTCCCCCGAAGGCCCAATAGACTTGCACCATTGAGATAACTGGGATTGATTTCACGTTTAAGTCTTTTGAATACCGGCATGCCCAAAACCCCCAGTAATTGAGTGAATAAGTGGCGTTTAAGATTCATATGTAAATAATCGCCAATTAATTTTGCAGTTCCCTCACTGGCTTTTAATACCGCATTGCCAACAAAACCATCACACACAATGACTTCAGCCCAATTATCATAGAGATGATTGCCCTCGATATATCCCACGTAATTTAAGCGCGAATTTTTAAGTAACGCATTGGCTGATTTTACACATTCATTGCCCTTGATGGATTCTACACCCACATTCAATAAAGCCACCCTTGGCGATTCTATATGGTGGATCCCCATTAAGTATGAAGAACCCATCGCAGCAAATTGCAACAACTGTTGAGGAGAGACTTCTAAGTTCCCACCCAAGTCGAGCATGTAGGTAATACCCCCCGATCGATTAGGCATGCGGGCCATCAATGCAGCTCTTTTAATTCCTGGTAACGTGCGCAGTAGTACATGAGCAATGGTTACCAATGCCCCCGTATTCCCAGCACTCACACAAGCGCCCGCTTGAGAATCTTTAACCAACTGTAGTGCTCGGTGCATCGAGGAATCGGTTTTTCTGCGCAGCGCCTTCATGGGATCGTCATCCATCGTGATGACTTCGCTCGCCGCCTCAACGCGCAGGCGCAAACGCAGCGCATTGGGGAGATTGGCAATGAAGGGCTCGAGATGATCCGGCTTCCCCACCAAAATGACAGACAATGCATCGTCCGATTTCATTGCAGAAATGGCCGCAGGGACAGTAAGAGCCGGGCCAAAGTCTCCCCCCATGGCATCAAGTGCCACCCATGTCATTTGCATCGTTACTTATTCTTTAACAGAAGACTTCTTCGATTTTAATACCTTGCGACCACGGTAATACCCTGTGGCAGTAATATGATGTCGAACATGCAATTCACCCGTCAAATTGTCTTCTGACAGGGTGGATTTACTCAAAGCATCGTGTGCACGACGCATGTCTCGCTTCGAGCGGGTTTTGCGGTTTTGTTGAACAGCCATGACTCTCTCCAAAATAAGAAAGCCCCATATTAAACAGTTCTGAAGCAAAAGTCGATACCCCCCATGTCATTCCCGCGCCCCCATGTCATTCCCGCGTACGCGGGAATCTTCTCTAAATAGGTAAGACCCCCGCTTTCGCGGGGGTGACAAGC
>CAYGKN010000051.1:0-9703 GCA_964350565.1 uncultured Gammaproteobacteria bacterium | reverse complement strand
GACTGAAAGTCAACCGGAGGTGTGCCCGGAGGCGTACTCAGTTCACCCAATGAACCTACCGGGCTTGCAGCGCCAGAAACTTCTCCATCAGATTCCGGTTCTTGAACCGGCGAAGAAGGTTTGAACCTCGCGCCCTTTTTCTGTTCCGGCATGTTCACAGGCGGCTCTCGAAATCTCTTCCCACCCAAAACGGTAGTCATCACAACACCCCCATATAAAACAAATCATTGCAATGATACCACAAAACACCCTAAAAAAGAACCCCTGCACACTAACCGCCACAGGACGCCGGGAAAAGCAAAAACCAAGAAAGCCCTTAAAATTCAAAAAACTAAAAACCAAAGCCTCAGCCACAATTTCTGCTGGCGCTTTCAATCTGTTACAAATCTATTCTGCTGGATGGGGAAATTCTGAGCCTGCCGGTGCCGGCAATGGGGGAGTGCTCAATGTAAGATCGATAGCCAGTTTTTTGCAAGGATTATTCACTTAGAAGAATTGCTTCATCATTAAAATGGCGCGAAAATGACATATTGACCCTCGAAAGCGTTTATCCCCCACCCACGGTTAACCCAGACACCCACCAATCTCCAGCGTGCAGGCTACCTCGTTTATCTAGGACCTCACCTTGGGCTTGCAGTTGGGCGAATATCGATTTGAGATTGCCACCGAGTGTAATCCCTTGTACTGGATATTGAATCTCTCCATTCTCCACCCAAAATCCCCTTGCTCCTCTGGAATAATCTCCACTGACCAATTGCACCCCTTGGCCCATTAATTCTGTCACCAGCAAACCTGAGCCCATTGCTTTGAGCATGGCAGTTCTGGATAGCACCTTGGGATGTGAGAGGCGTAAATTAAATACCCCACCAGCATTGCCCGTGGATGATAATCCCAAACGGCGTGCTGAATACGAGCCCAGACTATATGAGGTCAATATCCCATCTTCACAAAATGCTCTTTCTGTGGTTGCCACCCCTTCGGCATCACATACACTGCTTCCCAGCTCGCCATGCAAATGGGGATACTGGATGATATTCACGCCTGTTGGAAACAGAGACTCCCCCATTTTATCCAATAAAAAAGATTGTTTGAGATATAACGAACGACCACCGATCGCTTGGGTAAAATGACGCAGCAGCGATCGCGCTAAACTGGCTTCAAAAATAACATCGGTTTTTCGGGCAGAAAGACTTTGGGGGGAAAGACAAGATCGCGTTTTTTCTATGGCCAATTGCGCCAAGAGATCCACACCCATCAATTTCCTAGGATCGCGTGCCGTGGTGTACTCACCATCGCGCTGCATACCCTCTCCTTTTCCGGCAATTAAACTCAAACTCATGGAGTAATTACTCTTGGGCACACACACCCATAACCCATCACTATTGGCCAATAAGGTCAGGCTCAATGACAATTGATAACCTGCTCCTTCACTATTTTCAATGGCCTCGGCATTCAACCCTAATGCTTCTAACTGTTTTAAGGTGTCTATGGTAGCATTCCAATCCATAACAGGAGGCACATACAATGACAAAGGCATCACTTCTTGCACGAGTAATTTCGGATCGGGCAAACCTGCATAGGGATCAGGCTCCAGTAGTTTTGCCATTTGTATGGCTTTTTCTACCGTGTCATTCAAGGCTACGCTGGAGAAGTCTGCACAATGCACGCTTGCTGACTGCTGCCCAAGGTATACTTCTATGCCTACCTCTTGTGCATTGGCCGATTCAAAGGTTTCTACCATTCCCTGACGCACCATAACATCATAACTGAGCGAGACGCGCACACTGACCTGACAAGCACTTGCTCCTTTCTCTTTGGCCAAAGCAAGGATTTGGCATACCACAACACCACACTCTTGTTCAATGGCCGAAGCCTCAAATACTTTGTCTAAATCAGTGGACATGAGAACCCTCCTCTAGTTTTCTATTCTGCAATAAGTAGCGCATGTACCCCACATCTTGGGGATAGGTCAATTTGGGATTGGGATACACACTCCAAACAATGATGGGATCGCGAGCAACCAAAGCAATGGCTTGGGCTTCATCTCCCACCTCAATACCTTGTTTATCTGCAAAACTCAACGCGGTGTAGAGATCATTAAAACGAAAACACTGTGGGGTTTGAGCCAAACAATATCCTTTTTTACCGAGGTGCCCCACCACAAAACCTTCATTGCAAGTCTTTAACGCATCTCTTAGAGGCTCAGCCAATATCGCACCCACAATCCGATCTTCGAGATTGATCATCAATCGCCATACATCCTCTTCATGCAGCGCCGCTCTGGCCACATCATGCACCAAGACCCAATCTTCATCGTTGATACCGTGATCTAACAAGACATCTAATCCCTTCAACACCGATTGGGCACGGGTTTCGCCTCCAATGGCCAATCTAAAGGGCCAAGGCGTTTTCGGAATTTGAAGGGTCGAACGCGGGTGATCCGGCGGGATCAACATCAACACTTCTTTTAAACTGCAAGAATAAAAAGGTGCTAGTGCATGCTGCCACAAGGGCTTATTGAAAATTTCATAAAAAGCTTTTCGTGCACCAAAACGTTGGCCTTCTCCACTGGCCAATAACAATAAAAAAATACGCCTATCCGATTTCATCCAAAAATTCCTCCCCTGGTTTCACCAAGCTTAAATCCCTGCGCGCACGACTCTCAATAAATTCTGCATTCGCGTGAAATAGCCAATGAATCTTTTGCAGCAATGCCTGATTTTGGGTCTGCATGCGATGCGTATACTCCTGTGTCTGAACCAGTCGATTTTTTTCCATCCACCAGGTCCGTAAACCCACAGGCCCCAACCACAAGTGACATTGCAGCCAAGAGAACAGAGCCACATACCCCCATGTGGTTACTTTCCACATAAAAACCTCGCAAAAGCATCTTTGCCCCAATAAGACAAGGCTTGCTCTTCAGATAAGCGCAGCAACGCATTGTACTTAGCCAAACGTTCACTGCGACACAATGAACCCGCTTTGATTTGAGACATCGACAATCCTACCGCCAAGTCTGCAATCGTGGTATCTTCAGTCTCCCCAGAGCGATGGGAAGCAATCACGGCATAACCGGCTTCTTTGGCCACCGCAATGGCTTCTAGTGTTTCGCTCAGCGTGCCGATTTGATTGGGTTTGATTAAAATGGCATTGCCAATGTGATTTTCAATGCCTCGACGCAACAGTTCCACATTGGTGACAAAAACATCGTCCCCCACCAGTTGAACGCGAGAACCCACCGCTTGAGTGAGTAGGGCCCAACCTGGCCAATCGTGCTCGGCCATGCCATCTTCAATGCTAATGATGGGATAGGCATCCACCCAACGCGTGAGCACCTCGACCCAAGCGGCTGAATTGTAATACTTCTCCCCTTTTTCTAGGGCATAACCACCACCCTGCCAAAATTCAGAAGCTGCCACATCTAAACCAATCCCCACTTGTTCACCAGGAACATAACCCGCCTGCAATATGGCTTCCATAATGAGATCAAGCGCCTCAGGCACATCCACCAATTCTGGAGCGAAGCCTCCCTCATCTCCAGTGGCGGTTGATAATCCACGATTCTTGAGTAGCACTTTCAACGTTTGAAAAATTTCCGCACCCGCTTGAAGCGCTGCAGGATAATCATTCAATCCATAGGGAATGAGCATGATCTCTTGAACATCTAGGCCATTGTCGGCATGCGCCCCTCCATTGATCACATTGAATAAGGGCACCGGAAGGCTCATGGTATTCCCTCCAGAAAGATAAGTCGCCAACGATTGATTCGCTGCTTGCGCCAATGCCTTCGCCATGGCAATAGAAACCGCCAATGTGGCATTGGCTCCCAAACGAGATTTGTTATGTGTGCCATCCCACTCACACAATGCCGCATCGAGCTGTGAGAGGGACTCCCAAGGATGCTCTTGTAGGCGAGGGGCTATCTCTTCTCTCACATGAGCAATGGCCTGCAACACGCCTCGACCGGAATAACGTTTGGGATCTCTATCTCTGAGCTCCAGAGCTTCATACTGACCCGTTGAGGCCCCAGAAGGCACCGCTGCACGACCAAAAGCGCCACTCTCTAAACGCACGTCCACCTCAATCGTGGGGAAGCCTCTGGAATCTAAAATTTCCCTAGCACGACATGCGATGACATTAGGCATCTATTCCTCCTCGGGTGATTTCATGAATGGCACAAAGGGTAGACAATAAAGGCTCCATCTTATCCAAAGGCCAAGAATTGGGACCATCACTTTTGGCTTGGTCAGGATGGGGGTGGGTTTCCATAAAAATCCCCCTCACACCTGCAGCCATCGCTGCTCGGGCCAACACGGGCACAAATTCCCGTTGTCCAAGAGAAATGCCATTTCCTGCTCCAGGCAATTGCACCGAATGCGTCGCATCGAAAAACACCGGACACTGGGTTTGTTTTAATATAGCCAACGCACGCATATCCGCAACCAAATTGTGATAACCAAAGCACACTCCACGCTCTGTGACCATGAGTTGCTCATTGTTCATGGCCCGGCACTTATTCACCACATGCACCATATCTTCCGGCGCCAAAAATTGCCCTTTTTTCAAATTCACAGGCTTGCCCAAACCCGCCACACGCTGTAAGTAATCGGTCTGTCGACACAAAAGTGCGGGGGTTTGTAATACATCCACCACTTCAGCTACTTCATCCAAGGGCGTTTGTTCATGAACATCGGTCAATACCGCCACACCACAAGCTTCTCGCACTGTGGCGAGCACGGATAATCCCGCATCAAACCCTAAACCCCGAAAACTGGAAAGCGAAGTACGATTGGCTTTATCAAACGACGCTTTGAAAATATAGGCTATCCCCAGTCGCTCGCAAATGCTCTTGAGCGTCCCGGCCACTTCCAAACATAAGGCTTCACTCTCAATCACGCAGGGGCCGGCAATCAAACACCATTGTGCTGGATTGTCTCTCCAAGATGAATAATTAAACATGCAACTTCCTCCCTAACATGACCCCAATAAATGCATTGAACAAAGGCTCACCCGACCAGGGTTTAGATTGAAATTCTGGGTGAAACTGACAACCCACATACCAAGGGTGATCCGGTAACTCGATCATTTCCACCAAACCTCCATCGGCAGAAGTGCCACTCACCACCAACCCCTTGGCCTTTAACGCTGGCACATAGTGTTGATTGACTTCATAACGATGGCGATGACGCGCCAATATCTGCTCACCACCATAGATGGAAGAGGCCAGCGTTCCAGGCAAGAGCTGACAAATTTGTGCCCCTAAGCGCATGCTGCCCCCCAAGGGCTCATTCTCACCCCGCGACTGAGATTGGCCATTGGCTTCTTGCCACTCTGTCACCAGCGCCACGATGGGGTCGGGGGTGTTTGGATCCCACTCCGAACTCGCCGCCTGGGAGAGCCCCAAGGTCTCTTGTGCAAAGGCAACAATGGCCACCTGCATCCCCAAACAAATACCCAAATAAGGGATCTTCGCCTCTCTTGCCCACTGCGCCGCTGCAATTTTACCTTGAATGCCACGAATACCAAATCCCCCAGGCACCAATACGCCATCGCAATCTAGCGGTACAAACTCATCTGCATCCACCCAATGCAGTTCCACCTTCACCTCATGGGTTAACCCCGCATGATACAGGGCTTCACGCAGCGATTGATACGTGTCGGCTCCATCTAGATATTTGGCCACACAAGCAATGCGAAGGGTGTGCTTTGGATGATGCCAAGCATTGACCACTTTTTCCCAACGTGACAAATCTGAAGGACTTTTAGGACAAGACAATTCCAATTTTGTGACAATAATTTCATCAACCCCTTGAGATTGAAAAAACAAAGGCAATTCATAAATCACCCCCACATCCGGCACTCCAAACACCGCTTCGGGCGATACATTCGTAAACAGGGCAATTTTATCACGCGCCAAATCACTCCAGTGTTCTTGAAGTCGACAGAGTAATACATCGGCCTGGATCCCAATTGAGCGCAATTCTCGCACAGAGTGCTGGGTCGGTTTGGTTTTTAATTCCCCATTGGTGGTCAAAGTGGGCACCAACGTCATGTGCAAAAATAAGGTCTGTTTGGCACCTAAACTCAAGCGCAATTGACGAATGGCTTCTAAAAAGGGCAGGGATTCAATATCCCCCACCGTACCCCCAATTTCCACCAGAGTAATATCGGCTTCTTTGGATACTTCTAGCAGGCGGGCTTTAATCACATCGGTAACATGGGGAATAATTTGTACGGTCTCTCCCAAATAGCCGCCTTGACGCTCTCGTTGCAGGACTTCTGAATAAGCCCAACCGGCCGTGATATTGTTGTGTCGATGCATTTTGGTGTGCACAAAGCGCTCATAATGCCCCAAGTCTAGGTCGGTTTCAGCCCCATCCTCAGTCACAAACACTTCCCCATGCTCTCTAGGATTCATGGTGCCGGGATCAATATTCAAATAAGGATCACATTTGACAAAGGTAACGGAAAAGCCCCGGCCCTCCAGCGTGGCCCCCAGGGCGGCAGCACTCACTCCTTTCCCGAGAGAGGAAACCACCCCTCCTGTCACAAAAATAAAGACCATGATTTAGGCTCTAAGTGAAATAGGGACTATAAAGAAAAAAGGGAAGCGTTGCAAGTCACTAAAACGACAGCTACTATAAGAGCAGCACCTTAAGGAATCACAGGAGGTTTAGGTGAACAAAATCATTGCCATGCTGCTCATGCTACTCTCAACAGCACTATTTGCCGGAACAGGAGAAGGCTTAAATTTGAACATCACCCACAGTGGGGTCGGCTATCTCTGCCTAGGTTTATTCGTGGTCTCCTATCTATTGGTCATGACTGAGGAATTCATTCACCTTCGCAAATCCAAGTCAGTGGTGCTGGTGGCAGGTATCATCTGGGCACTCATCGCCTGGGTCGCCAATGGCAGAGGCCTAGGAGAGGAAACCACCGCCACTTTCAGGCATTATCTTCTAGAATATGCTGAATTATTTCTATTCCTTTTGGTAGCCATGACTTACGTCAATGCCATGGAAGAGCGTGGGGTTTTTGATGTGCTTCGCGGTTATTTGGTACGAAAGGGTTTCAGTCTAAGACAATTGTTTTGGATCACGGGTTGGTTGGCGTTCTTCATCTCTCCCATTGCAGACAATCTCACCACCGCTTTGGTCATGTGCGCCGTCGTCATGGCACTGGGCAAAGGTTTTGACCGTTTTGTAGCCATTGGTTGTATCAACATCGTCGTGGCTGCGAATGCCGGCGGTGCCTTCAGCCCCTTTGGAGACATCACGACCTTGATGGTCTGGCAAAAAGGCCACGTAACTTTCATGGAATTTTTCGATATTTTCGTTCCTTCGGTCATCAACTATATCGTGCCTGCAGCTTGCATGCATTTTGCCATCCCACAAGCTTCTCCTCCTCCATTAACAGACAATCCCACCTTAAAATCTGGTGCACTGTGGGTCCTTTCTTTCTTTTTACTCACCATCGGCACCACGGTGGCGCTTCACAATGCCTTCCACCTGCCTCCAGTATTAGGAATGATGACTGGCTTGGGGTATCTGAAATTCTTTTCCTATTATCTCAAACTCAAAGATCTCAGGGCACAAAAACTCAATCCGGAGCATATGTTCCAATCTTTTGATATCTTCCAAAAAATTGGACGCGCTGAATGGGACACCTTGCTGTTTTTCTATGGCATTATCTTATGCGTCGGTGGACTGGCTACGCTAGGCTATCTCAGTGGCATTGCTCAAACGCTTTATCATGACTTAGGCCAAAGCCTACCTGCGGCACATCATGCCACCCCAGCGAATGTCATCGTGGGTATACTCTCTGCCATCATCGATAATATTCCTGTCATGTTTGCCGTACTCACCATGCACCCAGACATGTCCCACGGACAATGGCTGCTGGTCACACTCACCGCCGGTGTGGGAGGCAGTATGCTCTCCATCGGATCTGCTGCAGGGGTTGCGCTCATGGGGCAAGCCAGAGGAGTATACACCTTCTTCTCCCATTTGCGCTGGACACCGGCCATCGCTCTAGGGTATGTGCTGAGTATCGCGGCCCACTTGGTGATTAATCAGCATTTGTTTTAGTATCAAAAAAACTATGCAACTTCGCCTTGATCACTTCAATGGCAATGCGGTTCTCGCCGCCTTGTGGAACAATGATATCGGCATGACGTTTAGAAGGCTCGATGAATTGTATATACATGGGACGCACGAACCGCTCATATTGAGTGAGCACTGAATCGATATCTCTTCCCCGCTGTTGAATATCTCGCCGTAAGCGACGAGATAAACACACATCCAGTGGCGTATCTACGAATAACTTGATATCGAATTGATCTCGAATTTCAGGCTCTACAAAAAGCATAATGCCTTCGACAATCAACACGCGAGGCGGGTCAATTTTCACACGCTCTTCACTGCGTCGATGACAAGCAAAATCATAGACGGGTAACTCGATCGAGTGTCCCTGCTTGAGCAGAGACAAGTGTGAGAGCATCAATTCATGTTCAAAAGCATCTGGGTGGTCAAAATTCAATTGTGCACGCTCTGTGGCACTCAAGCCGGGATGATCACGATAATACGCATCCTCAGGAATAAGCTTGACCTGATCATTGGCAATCTCACTAAAAATAGTATTGGCCAGTAGCGTTTTACCAGAAGCAGAAGCCCCTGCAATGCCAATGATCATTAAATTAGACATTACCTCCTCCTGGAACAGCGACAGGCATCTGAAACTCCGGAAAGGCCTGTTGACCAAACAGCCATTGGAAGGGTCGATAGGATAGCATCGTTTTAAACCAGCGCCTCCACATGGCTTCCCAACTCTTACTCTCTGCACCATAAAACAATAAATTTCCCAGCCAACTTACGGCCGCAAAAAAGAATACCACGCCAAAGGCCCAGTGTAATTTCTCCATCCCAACCACACTGGCCGCCATGGCCACCACTGAAGCTCCGAAAGCCAGAGAATAAGAGGTCATGCCCCCCCACAGCTTGGATTGGCGCTCGACCCACAATACACACTGGGATTGGCGGTCATTCAGGGGGTCATTCAGGGGAACCGCTTTAGCGCCCTCATTCTGTTGCTCCCTGTTCAATGAAGTCTTTACCGCCATCCACAATGCCAATAAGCTACAGAGAGTCAACACCCCCACGATGCACCACATGACCGTATCTGCCGTATAAAAGCTCCAGCCCGACCATTGCATCAAAGTTTCATGAATAAAGGTGCTGGAACCAGCCACCGCAAGCATCACAATTAAACTCAGTGATAACACTCCCGCAAACAAAAACCACCAAGGAAAAGGTTTTTTCTTCTCATCCTTGGTATTTGCCTCTATTAATCGCTCAAAACGAGGGGAAACCGATTTATCCATCAAGGCAAAAGTCGCAATCCCTGTAATCCATACGGCCACCCATGCCAAAAAATTCATCCAGATGGGAGGAATATGAAAAAAGAAATGAACATGATGAAAGGCATAAAATAACAAGGGACGACCCGATAGGGTCATTAGAAAAATGGCCAACATCGTCGCAGATATCTGGAATTTCTGTCTCGTAGTGCGAGAACTAAAATATCTAGAAAGAGAGTTGGCAAAATCATTGAGCACATACCAACCCACGCCAAAAGCCAATACGAATAACGCCCCCCCCAATCCCCCCCACAAAGAAAAATGAAGGCATTGAGACAGTAAACAAAT
>CAYGKN010000050.1:0-9875 GCA_964350565.1 uncultured Gammaproteobacteria bacterium | reverse complement strand
CCTTGATGAATGATACTAGAGAGCGAACGGTATCTCGTATTGCACGTCTTCGTGCAGTGTTTCTTATTCCCTGATAACGTTTGGCCAAGGAGAAATTTTTTGCCTAACTATGAAATGCTTCCAGAATTCTTTCGTGAAGTTTCCAACACAGATGAAAAAGAGGTAGGCCCCACGGACTTCTCTGCTCTCGATCTGTCTAGCAAAGCAAACCCTCTACAAGAAGAATTGTTGGGCATGGCTTTAAACCATCTGAAAGAGAATACGGTGAGGAATAAGCTAATAAAGAAAGCGCTGAATGGAGCGACGCCGTTATTCTCTGGATCTTATCGAGCATTGCATCTGAAATATCTTGAGCGGGGCGGTGCCAGGATGGTAGAAAATTTGTGGGGATATCTCAGATGGTTCACACCTCAAAGTTGGCCGTCTGAAATGGTATTGCTTCCCTATAATGAAACGCTTTTGCATTTTGCTCTACGATGTAGAAGCCTCCATTGTCTACATTATTTGATTTTTTTATTTCAAGCGAACCAATTTCAAACTGTTCGGAATTTTTTCGGTCAAAACGTTGATGAATTTGCAGAAGAGTGTGCTCTTGGAAATATTTGGCAGGAGATGAAAATGGAATATCAATTGCTTTACTCTGACGATGCAAAGGAAGAGTATTGCCCTGATCATCTTAGAAAAAAAGTCTATGAGGTTTACTCCAAATTACAGAAAGCGATTCGGGTGAATCAAGATGATAGAGCGCTTCAAAAATTGAGTTACATCCTAGAACGTTTTGTTGAAGATGAAGTACTTTCAGATGGAACGCTTAAAGCGCGATTGGAGCAGATGAAAGCTCTTGTGACAAATGTGATGGCTAACCACCCAGTATTGGGAGAAAATCTCACAGCATTGCAAAATTGCATTCAAAGCCCGGGAAGGTCAATGAGCTACAGGCCATACCCCACCTTTTGGAGAAAGCTTCCTGAAGTTGTGCCCGCTGAAGAACCTCTGCTGCAGAACGTAGCTATATAGTTTGGGAAGGGTTCTATTGGGGTGGATTTAACCATCATTGCGTGCATTTCCAAACACCATGTTTATTTCTTAAATCTCCCTCGCCGTGCCTGAAGCGCCGAAAGTGGGGAGATTCCCGCCTACGCGGGAATGACAAAGGGAGAGAAAAGCGATGCGAGAATTTTAATGGAACAGCCCTGGTAAAAGTACTTCCTGAACTTGCTATCTCCTCCTCAATACGCTACAGTTTCCCAGTTAGTGAGTTTTGGAAATGAGTAACAACGCATCAGATTCTGATCATAAATTAGAGGTTCTTCCTACAAGGTCTGTAGGTATTTCCCGTCTTTCTGACGGGCCACTTGTGGAGGTTTTCTCTTATTTATCTCCATCGGAACAGTCGAACACATTGATGGCTTGGGTGACTCATGCATTTGTGATGGAAAGACGACAATCACAACCAGATGCAGAAAAAAAAGATGAATGCTTTTCCGTAGGATCTATAGGGTTATCTATGGATTTTTTCAAAGGATTAGCGAAATTTTTGTCGTTTCAGGAGGATATTAGCAATAAAAAACTCATTAATTTTGTGATTCGATACTTAAGATTATTATCTGATTTGAAATTACTCTCCGCTGAAAATGACTTTTTGTACGCATTTTCGATAACAGCCACTAAAGAATCCCTGCGGCCTTATTTGGACTTTTTGTTTCTTTTAGGTGAGTTTAAACAAGAGAACTTTGTGCTCTCGACAGAAAATCTGCAAAAGGTCTGGGACACACTTCTTCGTTGGCACATCATTAATAATGAAACTGACAGCGTAAAAACTATATGTTCTTTACTATCTTGCGGCGCAAATCCTAATCTGGTAGTTAGCGCTCGTTGTATTCCCGAGGATGAGGCAATAATAGATTACACCATTCTCACGCGATGGATAGGCAAAAAAAAACCCCGACGTGATATTCTTCAATTACTTCAATATGATTTTGATTTGACGAAAGAACAGCGGCGAGAGTATCAACTAGGACCTCGGCGGTCCTGGACTCCTTTGCAGTATGCATGCTTAATTCAAGATAAGAATGCGGCAAACGCACTCTTTCAAAAAACAAAAGACATTCAGCAGATTATGGATCTTAAACAACAAGCGTTAGCGCTGGGTTCTCAGACATCAGTGCGCAATATGTTTGGCCTTGACTTTTTCGTAGTTACCGGTGCTGCATTTGGTGCCATATTAACCATCATTTTGCAATTTCCCGATATACGTCTGAGTGTTCTGCTTCCTACCATTATTATCGTTTCTCTGCTTTCACTATCTTTTTTAAATGTTGATGAGGCAGACGAAGTTTCTTTCTCTACTCTTTTCGATTTACTCAAGGACAAAGTTATTGAATTTTCGCCAATTCTGTAGTGAAATGCGAGACTGACCATCAGTGCTTGGTCAGCATGTCTCTCCATCGGATATTTTTGTTTTTTGAATACCCCCTCCAAGTGCTTCGCGCGCTGCATTAGCTCTTTTATCTTTTAATAGATTGCGCTATGCTAGGTATTAGCGAGTATTATTTTTTAGGGGGAGTGTATATGAAGTCTCGTTTTATGGTGGCGCTGCGGCGTGTATCCACAGCACTAATAGGCCTGGGCTGGAGTGCTTGGCTTTTGGCGGATACTTCCAGCGATAGCAATGCCATCGGTGGGGTGGCGAAGAATATCACCAATTCCATGGAAAGTCTGGGCAAATTAATTACAGCAGGCTCTGCGGTGGCTGGTTTAGGCTTTGCGGTGGGTGCGGTGTTGAAATTTAAGCAGCATAAAGATAATCCTACGCAAATTCCAGTAGGAACCCCGATTGCATTGATCTTCATCGCTGCGGCATTGTTATTCTTGCCTTCGGTCTTTAATGCAGTGGGTCATACCTTGTTTGGTGATAGTCCCAGTGCCTCTAGCTTAAAAGGTGACATTAGTGCGTTTGATGGTTCTGGCGGTGGGTCCTAGTTTTTTTCGCTGGGGGGTTGGATGTATCCACTGAAATTGACGGCACGCCCGGGGGCTTGGCGTCTATATGCTGCCAGACGGCGCGATCCGGCGTTCAAGTCTTATGCATTGCGGGTGTTTGAGCGTGATCGCTATACCTGCCAGTATTGTGGCTATTGTTCCCATCAATACCAGGAGGTTGTCAATTTAGACCTGGATTACCAAAACAATAAGCTCAAAAATTTGGTCACAGCCTGTTCTTTTTGTGCGCAGTGCTTCTTTTTAGAGGCTGTAGGTGCCGGAGGATATGGGGGTGGATTGCTGGTTTATCTTCCGGAAATCTCACAGGCAGATTTAAATGGTTTGTGTCATGTGTTGTTTTTGGCCATTGTGGGGAATACGGGCTATAAAGCCAGTGCCAATACCATTTACCGTACCCTCAAGACTCGTTCTCAATTGGTGGAAGAAGAAATCGGTGAAGGGGTGAGCACCCCTTCGGTCTTGGGTCAATTGCTGATTGAAGCCAAAACTCCTGAAGCGACTGTAAATAAAATTCTCTCGCCATTGCGATTGCTTCCCTCGCGTGCGCATTTTCGGGAGCAAATTGAGTCAGAAGCTAGGGAAGGCTCTTCTGACAGTGTGGTAGAAACTGATGAGGATTAAACGATATCGTGAAAATCGTTGATGCAATTTTGGATGGAGTCGATTCTTTTTTGGCGTGGATGAGTTTCTCGCTTAAACAGCCGATGGAAGCTTACTGTGATTTAGAAACCGCCGAGAGTGAAACTAATCTTGTCGCGCATGATGGCTCGCTCATCTCTGTGATACAAATCCAGGGCTGTCGGGGATTGATGGGAGAGGCCGAATTTGAGCGCCTTCACGAAGGGCTACAATTGTGTCTGCATTCGGCGATGTCAGGTCCTGGACATTCTCTGCAAGTCTTTTTTCATTACGATAGACAAACCGTAGGAGACTCACTCGGACACATGTTATCTCCTGCTCGACAAACCGCAAATCGATTGTCTTTGTCTCTAGATGACTTATTCCAAGAGCGCATCAAATACGTTGGTTCTTATTGTGCCGATGAACAAGTCTTTTTGGTGCTCTGGACCCGACCGCAGTATCTTACGGCAGAAGAAAATAATTATGGCATGAAAGACAAGTTGAAATTGATTCGGGAAGAGAAAATTCCCCCTTTGAATCGCGCTCAGAATATCATTGCGGCCATTCCACAATTGCGGGATTCGCATGAATCGTTGGTGCGATCATTACTTAATGATTTGCAACATTTAGATGTTACGTCACGTTTATTGAATGTGCATGAAGCCCTGTATTACATGCGATTGAGTGTCGATCCCGACTTTACCGATCCCTCTTGGAAACCCTTGTTGCCTGGAGATGACTATCGTGCCGTTCCAGAATACGAAGATGCCCCCAAAGATTTTTCTGATTTATTGTGGCCCCCGTTGGGTAAGCAACTCATGCCTCGTGATGCTGAAATTCTAGACTGGAAAACGGTGCGGATAGGTGACAGAGTGTATGCTTCTGTTTTTATTGATTTATTCCCAAAAGACATTCGCACGTTTGTGGCGCTATTTAACCGCACGCTGCAAACCCAAATTCCCTGGCGCATTTCTTTTTTTGTAGATAGCGATGGCCTGCCTTCGCTAAAATACAAGCGTGCTATTGCCAAAGTCTTGGCATGGTCGAATCAGTATAATCGCTTAATTTGTGATTCGGCCTCCCTGCTCGATTATTTGCACTTAAATACCGATGATGTTGTGGTGCGTTTGCGGGTGAGTGCATCCACGTGGGCACCTGTAGATAAACTCGATGTATTGCGCTTGCGTGCTGCAGAATTGGCGAAAGCCATTCAGGGCTGGGGAGGTTGTGATGTCTCCCAAGTCTGTGGCGATCCCTTTGCCGGCGCTGTCTCTAGCATGCTGGGCGTGTCTGGAAATAGCGTGGCCAATGCCAGTGTGGCCTCATTGTCAGATGTGGTCTACATGTTGCCTGTGACGCGACCATCTTCGCCCTGGGCTTATGGAGCTGTACTGTTTCGAACACCCGATGGAAAACCCTGGCCGTTTCAACCGGGCTCGAGTTTGCAAACCACTTGGATTGATTTGGTTTATGCGCGCCCCGGGGCGGGTAAGTCGGTGCTATCCAATAGCCTGAATTTAGCTCTTTGTTTATCGGCAGGTATTACACGCTTACCGCATATTGCTATTATTGATATCGGTCCTTCGAGCAGTGGATTAATTTCTTTGTTAAGAGAAGCGCTGCCCGTGAATCAACGCCATTTGGTGGCGTATCATCGCTTGCGCATGACTCCGGAATTTTCCGTCAATCCTTTTGATACCCTGCTGGGAACTCGTGTGCCGCTGCAACAAGATCGCAGCTTTTTAGTGAATTTTCTGACGTTGTTGGCCACTCCCATTGGGCACACTCAACCCTATGATGGCATGGCAGATTTGGCCGGATTGGTGATCGATGAACTCTATAAGCAATTCCACGACGAGGGTAAGCCTACTACTTATAGTCAAAACATGGAGCCCTTGATCGATGGTCTTTTGGAAGAAATTGGTTTTGTGCGTGATCAACGTACCACCTGGTGGGAAGTCACCGATGCCTTGTTCAATGCCGGATTCGAGCATGAAGCTTCTCTAGCGCAGCGTTATGCTATGCCCTTGCTGGCGGATGCAGCTTCTGTGGTGCGCCAGAGTGCGGTGGAAGATCTCTATGGAAAAATCACGGTGCCCACTGGAGAGCGTTTAATTGATGCGTTTGCACGTATGATTTCTGCAGCCATTCGTGAATACCCTATTCTTTCTCGTCCCACGGCCTTTGATTTAGGGATGGCGCGCGTGGTGTCTTTGGATTTAGATGAAGTCGCCAAATCAGGTGGCGAGGCGGCTGATCGCCAAACCGCAGTGATGTATATGTTGGCGCGTTATGTGATGGCCAGACATTTTTACTTGACAGAAGACTGTCTCACCATGATTCCTGATGCTTATCGTCATTATCACCGGGAGCGCATTGATGCGCTGAGAGAAGATCCCAAACGCTTGGTATATGATGAATTTCATCGCACCTCCAAGGCACGTGCGGTGCGTGATCAAGTAATTCTAGATATGAGAGAGGGGCGCAAATGGAATGTACAGATTGCCCTACTGTCCCAATCCATCGATGATTTTGATGAAGTGATGATTGAATTTGCCACCTCCTTGTATGTCATGGATGCAGGAACGGGGCAGAATGTAGAAAAAACTGCGAAATTATTTGGGTTATCGGAGACGGCCAAAGTCGCATTGCGACAGCGGGTACATGGTCCACAAGCCTCAGGAGCGACGTTTTTAGCGCAATTTTCGACCAAGAAAGGCGTCAATACGCAATTGTTGACTTGTACATTGGGTCCGATTGAATTATGGTCCTTTAGTACCACCAGTGAGGATGCGCGCTTGAGGCAGTTGTTGTACCAAAAAATAGGGCCTGTGGCGGCGCGTCGCTTATTGGCCAGGGCATTCCCCAGCGGCAGTGCTAGATCGGAGATAGAACGTCGCATGAATTTATTACAAGAAAAAGCTGCCCTCATTAAAGAGGAAGATGGCAGCAGCGTGCTGCAACAATTGCTAGAAGAGCTTTTGTTGATGCATCGAGAGGGAGCGGGCAGATGAAAAAATGGTTGGTGCTGTGGTGTGCTTGTGTACCCCTGTGGGCGGCGCCTCCTGCGGGAAAAGTGTTGGCGACCCAGGGAAAAGTGATGGCGCTATCTTCGCAGAAAAAAATGCGTGCATTAAGGCGTGGTTCGGAAATTTATAGTGGGGATGTGATTCGTTCTGGGAGCAATGGTAAAGCGCAGTTGCGTTTATCAGATGGTACGTTATATGCATTGGCACCGAATACTGAATTTGATTTGGAATTATACCGTTATCAATCTCGTCGTGGAGAAGATCGCAGCGTTGCCCGTTTGGTCAAAGGGGGATTGCGTTCACTCACAGGTCAAATTGGTAAGGAGGATCCCAGCCATTACGAGTTAAAAACACCGGTAGCCTCGATTGGCGTGAGAGGAACGAGTTTTCTAGTCCATGCCAGAGGGCGTGTTGTCGATATGGAAGTGGAATCTGGTCGTGCGTGTTTGGGAGACATTTGTGCGGGGGATCAGTCTTTTTCTCGGTTCGTGCGGGCAGCAGCTGGAAAAATTTCTTATTTAAAAAATCGTCCGGGTGCCTTGCGTTTACTGGATGCCGCTTTTCGTGGAGATAAACAGGCACAAGCCCAGTTGGAAGCGCTGGCCAATGATAATCGTCGTTTGGCGTCTGAGAATGCCAATGATGCATCGGTAGAACAAGATGATCCGGTGAAGTTGTCTGAGGAGGGGATTGATACGTCAGCACCTACCGACAATATCAACATTAATCGACTCAGCGCCACACAGATTGTGAATTTTACCAATGTGGTGAGTATGAATGCCGCTTTCACCGGTGTGGGTGAGGCGAGTGTCAGTGCATTCCAGGGTTCGACAATTCGGAAAGGGAGCAGTACCGTGTTCCCAGAAGAGTCGATATTGCTGTTGGGGTTATTCGCTCGAGATCAGGGTACCAGTTATCCGATTTTTGGGGTTTTGAATTCCAGTAATCAACTGCTAACGTTATCAAATATTGATCAATCTCCACTCACCACGCAGCCTGGTGCTCCTTATTCCGGTGGTGCAGTGCCTGCTGGTGTGAATTGGGGGCGTTGGAATGCTGCAGATGCTACCCTGGGGGGATCTGGTATTGTGGAGTCGAACATCACTGGGCTCTCGAAGTGGGAGAATGATGTATTCTGGATTGCAGGAACGCCGACAGCAAATATGCCCACAGGTCTTCGTACCTATTCAACAGTTTCTTTTTATGCGGGAAATAATGCCGGTGGATTTGGTGGATTGGTTTTTCCTGGGGTGACCATGGTGACAGGGAGTCTCAATGTGGATTTTGATGCAAATACGGTGACGCTGAATAATATGCGAGTGACAGATGGGTTGACGAATCGCTGGGATGTAACAAATAAAGTAGCGAGTATTAGTGCCTATAACTTTAATTTCGGCACCGTGACCGGCAATATCACGGTGGGGCCGTTTACGGGGAGTGCTTTTACGGGTTCGATGGTGGGAGACTTTGTGGGTGACAATGCCAACCATGCCATTGTGGGTTTTAATTTCCAAGAAAATGGAAGTCTGGGTTTTGTCAATGGCGTGGCGGCCTTTTCTCCCTAGTTAGGATACGGATGGATATAGTATATCGACTCAAGTGTTGGGCGTTGTTTGGGAAATACGACGATTCGATGTTGAAAAAGGTGGCTGCGCACTCTCATGCTGGAGAAGCTCAGGCTGGTGAGTGGTTATTCTCTGTCGGGGACAATGCCGATAACTTGTATTTATTGGAATCTGGGGAATTAGAAGTGTTGGTAGACTCTCCCAGCAGTGGTGTGCCTTTGGTGGTAAGTCGCATTCAGGCTGGAGAGTATGTGGGAGAGTCGGCTCTGATCGAGGAAAGACGGATTGCCGGATTGCGTGCACGCACACCGGTGCGTTTTATTGCGGTGAATACGAAGTCATTGCAATGGTTAATGAACGAAGAGCCTCGGTACTTATCGATTTATAAAGAACTCATGGGTGTGGCATTCGAGAGATTGTCCAGAGGCAATCGATTATTCATTGAAAAGCTTGAGATGGCGTTATTGACCGAGAAAAAGCGTTTATTGGCGGCACGGGTTTTTGTGTTGGTGATCATTGCCATGTCCATGTATATTTTCGTGAGTGATTTGTTTTCTAAATTGCTAGGTGCTGGTCAGCGTGCAGAGTTGACTTTACTTAGTGTGTTGATCATGTGTGCATTCGTATTTGGGACTTTTTTAATTTGTCGCCACAGTGGTTTTGAATTGCGGGTATTTGGGTTTACGCGATATGGGTTATCGCGTGTGCGTTTTTCATTGCCGTTGAGTACGGGCTTACTGATGGGATTGGGTTGGATGCTCTGGTTTGGTCCAGATTTAGCGCCTTTGAAGGCAGCGGTGAATCATGCGCGTTGGAGTTGGCAAATCGTTTTTTATTTGGTGTCTGTGCTATTCCAGGAGGTGATTTACCGCTCTGCCTTTCAGGCGCCGATGCAATTATTTCTTTCGGGGAGGCACAGTACGTTACTCTCCATTTTAACGCCGAATTTGATTTTTTTGGTGATGCATTTGCACATGGGGTTGCCGTTCGCTTTGTCTGCAACGGTGTGTGGGTTGGTATGGGGGTGGTTATTCTATCGCAGCGGCACGCTGCTGGCCCCGATTATTTCGCATGCCATCATTGGGCTGGCTGCCTTGCTGTTGCTGGATTTATCGGGGCTAGCTGTTTCTGTGTAATTATTTTAGCTTGTCTTCTTTATACCAAGCATGTCGACGCAATGTCGGATCGTAGAGTCGTAAGCGAAGCTTAGAGGTCGTGTTTTTAGGGTTTTTCTGGGTGGTATAAAAATGAGGACTCTCTTCAGAGCGCATTTTAATATTGACACGGTTTGATTTCATGATGACGTCTCCTCTTTTAAGCGAAGTTTGTGGAGTAATTCTCTAGAGAGGCCTACTCTATCAATAATACGCAACGCCTTAGTGGATAGCTTTAACTTCACCCAGCGATTTTCCTCAGCCAACCACAGGCGCTTTTTGTGGATATTGGCACCAAATAGGCGCTTATTTTTATTATTTGCGTGGGATACGTTGTTGCCCACTTGGCGTTGTTTGCCAATCAACATGCATCGACGAGCCATGGTTTCCTCTACTATTGCTAATCAAAGGATACACTATAACTGATTTCTTGGGGTGTGTCACTATCCTTTGTCATTCCCGCGACTTCTTTGTCATTCCCGCGACTTCTTTGTCATTCCCGC
>CAYGKN010000049.1:0-11883 GCA_964350565.1 uncultured Gammaproteobacteria bacterium | reverse complement strand
TAGGTGATGGAGGTGGTCGCAGCAGGGATAGGCACTTGAGGCTTATGTAAAGTGACGGTGAGCTCATAGAAGGGGAATTGTTGCCATAAACTTTCCATCAAGGTGTGCGCCGCATGTTCAATGAGTTGGTAATGCTGATGTTCAAAGTGCTTCACAATCGCCTTTTGAATGAGCGTATAATCTAGTGCATCGGTGAGCTGATCAGAGCGCTGCGCTTTGGTGCTGTTGTAGCGATAAGCAATATCGAGTTGAATCGGACGCTGTTGCCGCTCATGCGGATAGGCGCCTAGAGACACAAAAATGTTGAGTTGTTGGATGGTGGTTTTCATATATTATTTTCACCCTGGCGAGCCTCTTGTCACCCCCGCGAGCCTCTTGTCACCCCCGCGAGCCTCTTGTCACCCCCGCGTACGCGGGGGTCTAGTCAGAGAAGATTCCCGCTTTCGCGGGAATGACAACGTCATGCGGGAATGACAACGTCATGCGGGAATGACAACGTCAGGAGTGACAAAGCTCCAAAAACATCTATCATACTGGAAGAGTAGAGTAATAATCAAAGGAGGCGCAATGAGTATTGATGATGTGACCATCCGTTATGAAGAAGGCGGAGTCGAGTTGACCAAAGAATTAGATAAAGTGATTCTGAGCAAGGGTGCTTGGTCAACGATATTGTTTCGTTATCAGGAGTGGGATCAAAAAAAGCAAGCCTATGGTCCTGAGAAATATAGTATCCGTCGTTATCAAAAGCGTCAAGACAGCTATTGGCAAAAATCCAAATTTAATATTTCCAGTCGAGATCAAGCGCAAAAAATAGTCGATGCGCTGAAGCATTGGTTATCTCTTCCCGAAGAGGGCTTGTAAGCTTATTGATTTTTGCGCCCCAATTCTCTACAATGACCCCGTTTTCAGGAATAGAGGGAGTTCATCATGGGCAGTCTAGAAAGTATTTGGTCTGATTTTCTTGGGAGTAAAAAAGTTAAAAAAACGTTTCAAGCGCTAAAGCGTTATCTTTCAGAGGATTCTGAGCTTTCATTACAAGACGGTAGAGATTTTTTATGTTCCCGAAATTTTTGTGTCGAAGGCAAGTTTTCTCAGCAAACCCTATTTTGGGGATGGGCTACTCGCACTGTCTATAGTGAAGACTTTGAGGCATTCCTAGAAATATTCGATAGTGTGGCCAAAGGATTCCAGAAAGAAAAAGAAGAATCGCCACTTTCATCCATCGGAAAACAATGTGCTTCTTTCGCAAAGTACATGACAAAGAATCCATTAAAGAGTTTGTTGTTTTTAACTGCTATTGCAGGAGTCGGTGCAGCCGAAGCGGCGCAATTGGAGGATATTCCTGAAGGTGCTGTGGCTTATCCTTTGGTTGAGGATCCCACTTGCTATGTCATTCCTACAGCGCAAGATACAGCAATGGCTTGCGTGGATGAACTGGCGCGTGAGGTCACGGTCACTTTTGAGAGTGATTCTGAATCACCCATTGTGATGAATGATTTTGTGAATGCGGATTCACGAATAAGGTTTTTAGATAGGCCTTCCTGCTCCATTATAGCAAAGCGAATCGATAGTCACTTACCGTTCACAACAAGAGTGGATGTGAAACTTTGCGCTGCCAATGGGGGATACTATATAGCAAAAACTCAACGCTATGGTACGCTGAATTTTGCAGAAGAGTCTGCAAATTTTTTAGGGACTGTGGGCCGTGTTAATGATCAGGGACAAGAATCGTTTTCAAGAGAATTTCAATCCCACGGCATATTAAATCCAAATGCTGGTGATGTGACCGTACAGATGCAGCAAATAAATAATGGTGATTTGGCTTTGGTTTGGACTGAGAATTATCCTGCGCCTTTCAATCAGGGGGGGGTGGTGGCAATTCGTACTATAAACCCAGATTTAGGTTCTATGAGTGATGTGGTTCGAGTGGCTGCACATTTTAATGCAGAGCATCCGATCTTGCTGAGTTCCCAAGGTTTTTCGGTATATGCGTCGCATACATGGGAATATGCTGCTTATTATTTTAGTGCTCAACCTGCTCTGCTGAATTCTCGATCGTTCACACCTGCACAAATTCCTGGAGGTCGCACTCATTCAGCTAAGGAGGCAGCAGTGAGTTTGGCTGGTGGAACAGTACAAGTGTTGTTATTTAGTGGAGCACAAGCATGGGGTGCCTCTGATGCTGAGCATCGTATTTTTAGAGTGGCTTTTTCTCCAACAGGAGTAGTATTGATTCCTGAAGAAATCATTGATGAGCCTGCAACTAAAGACAATTATTATCCTGCAGCTGCGGTGGGTCAAGATGACAATAGTTTCTGTGTAATTTGGTCGAGGTTTGGGGAAGCTTTAGTAGGAACGTGTTTTGATTTGCAAGGCAATCAATTGGTGAAGCGATTTAATGAGAAAGTGATCATAACACCAATTTCATATATTTTAAGTTGGTTGGTAAGAACAGATTTTGGATATATGGCAGTTGCCAGCACTCATTGTCGCTGCCAGGAAAATACCAATCAATTCAAGGGGGTGTTAACCGATTTTAATTTAAATGTGATTGGTCCGGAGTTTTCCATCCCTGCAGATATGAATTTTTCAAAGTATGGAGCGAGTGTTTTACCCATTGATGACTTAGAGGTTTTATTCGCTTATGCAGAAACTAGAAGAGTAGGTGTTACGGAACATCGCATTGGTTTTAATAAATTCAGATTGCCTGATGTCAACAACATGCCAGCAAAAGCAGTGTATAATCGATCTTTGGGCGCAAACCTTGTTGGTGCTGGAGGCAATGATGTGTTAGTGGCATCTCACCCCTCTCACTTCACGAGTAGTTTGGGAGTGGACACCATTTTCTTAGGCGTGGATGGGCCAAATCGTGTTGTGGTGACTGAACAAGTTGGACAGATGACAATAGAGCGATTCTTTGTCGGTAGAGATAACATTGACCTAAGCGCGTTTGATAGTCTCTGGAGAGATTTTGGCGAGGTACCCTTCATACAAGTGGGTGAAGATACGCATCTGGAACTAGGTACAGGAAAGCAATTGATCCTGAAAAAAGTCGACAAAAACGCTCTTTCTCCTGGAGATTTCGAGGGCAATGCGGGTCAGGTGCCGTTGCGGATGGGGGCTTTGCTGCCTATTCGTTACGATGAAGGAGCTGGTTCTCAACCTATTTTTTCGGGGTTCTCCTTCAGTGGTTCTATTGCGAATTTAACCGTGTCCATTGGATTTTCCAGCCTAAATGACAATGAGAGTGTGATTTTTCCTTCATTGCAAGGCCTCACTCGAACGCGAAGCGGCAATACGTATATTCTCTCTGGTGGTACTGATCCTGCCGTATATGAGTCAGTTATTCGCCAAAGTACTTACTTGAATATTGATACAGCGAGCCCTGAAGACTATCAGCGGGATGTGCTCATCACTGCGACCAATCTTTCAACAGACACAGTGGTCAGTGTCAGCACCAGGCTGACTTTTATTGCCAATAATGATGCCCCGGTTTTCACGTTGCCTCAACTCATCAAATCTATTCAAGGAGAGCGTTTAACTTTCACGCCCAATTTTTCTGATGCGGATGCCGTTAATTTAAGAGTGATGCTGGATGTCGCGGGTGGGATATGGAATTTGGATTTGGCAAGTTCTACAGGGATTACCGTGACGGGTGTTCAGCCTGGTCAGCACTGGGTTGTGGAGGGGAGAAAGCAAAATGTGGTCAATGCTTTTTCCTCTTTTAGTTTGCAACCGGATGGAGAAGGCTTTTTTGGTTCAACCTCCTTATCCATGACAGTGAATGATTTGGGAGAACCTCCCAAAGAGCGTACGCAACAGACTCTCTTACACATCAATGGTTATCCGCGTCTCGAGGTTGCTGGAGGTGCATTGGAGTATCGTGAGCGGGGTCCAGCAATGAGAATTTATTCAGCATTGTTGATTTCGGAGGATGGTCCTGATCTATCGAGTGCAGAATTGAGCCTATCTGGTTTTTCTCAAGAAGATGACATTATCTATGATGCTGCTTTAGCGCAAGGAATCATGGTGACTGAAGGCGTCGAGGGGGATAGAAAAATTTGGCGATTTGAAAGGCTCATGCCAGTGAGTCAGTGGCAATCTTTTTTACGCGAGTTGAAATATGCCAATCTACAGGAGCAATTGGTGTCCAGTAGTCGTGTCTTTTCTCTTCTTGTGAATGATGGAGAGTTAGAGAGTGAATCTGTGTCACGCCATGTGAATGTCATCCCAGTGAATACGGCTCCCAGCATCCAAGGCCCATCAGCAGCTTGGGTCGGTCAGGAGGATTCAGGAATTTCACTCACGGGTATCGAATTGCTGGATTCAGACGCGGGGGAAAATTCAGTGGAAGTGACTTTAAGCGTAGAGCCTACGTTTGGTTATTTGGGGATTCAGGAACAAAGCGGTGTGACTTTTCACTTGGGCACTCAGAATAATAGTGCACTCTTAATACTAAGAGGTTCTTTGTCAGCGCTTAATCGAGCCCTGCAAACATTAAAATTTTTCCGCTTGATTGATTTTTATGGTAGTGGAGAGCTTTGGGTGCGATTGAATGATTTAGGGAATCAGGGGGAAGGAGGAGCAAAAACTGATGACAAGACGTTCCGATTTTATGTGAATCAAACCCCAGAATGGGTGCCTCCGAATGTATTGCCAGATTTAACAGAGCAACAAAAAACTCGATTCCTGAGGGCATTTGACGTGAGGGATCTTGATCGATTGTTTTCTTTCTCTGCTTTTATAACAAATGCGAAACGGGGAGATGTTCTAGATTTTGACGATGATCACAATCAGCAGGTAAACAAAGAAAGTGAGAGTAAAAGCCATGAGCTAGTGTTGACTGCGCGTGGGCAGCCGCTGTCGACGGGTGATTGGAAAGTACTTTTCAATCAGGTGTATTTTTTAAATGATGAAAAGGATCCTGAACCGAGTGATCGAGATATTTTGATTCGAATCACTGATGAGTATGGGGCTACTGGTGCTTCTTTTCTTCAATTAACCTTGAAGCTGGTAAATGATGCGCCTGAGATTGATCGCAGTTTGCTTCCCTTAAGCGTTTCACTGAAAAGAGGAGGAAGTCAGCGCTTTACTTTTCCTGCGAGGTTGTTTGTTGATCCAGATGGAACTCGCTCTGATCTACAAATAGTGTTAGACAGTTGTGTGCTTGGTGTGGAGAGAACGCCCGCAAACGCTTTTGTATTTGTAGATAATCAGAATCAGGTAGGAAATTTTAAGTGTGCTTTTTTTGCTAGAGACCGTGAGCAGGCCGAAAGTGAAATTGTAGAAGTCGATGTTAGTGTGCAGGATGATCCATCTTCTCCTTGGCCACCTTGGTTGATCAGTGTGGTAACCTTATCAGCAACAGCCGCATTTACGGTTTGTTTGGAGTTGTTTTTGCGTCGATGCATTGAGCGCCGAGATAACCAAGAGCCCTTTTACTATTTTACTGCAGTTCGTGATTTAGTTCATCGGCTTTTTGAAGCGCTGATTCCCGCTGAGCAAAAAGAGGGATCTGTCAGTGAGACGGATCTAGGTTCCTCCTCCGACATTATGCCTTAGTGGTTGATAATATTTTCATCCACATCCCCCAATGCGCCTCGCTTTCTCGATAAAAGTGTTCCGCCGTAGTGGAGAACGCTGGCGCTTTTTCTTTCAGATGTGAGAGTAGGGCACTGAGCACCCAGTGAGCCGTGGCATGTAAGTATTCCAAAGCGTGTGCCCACTGAAATTCTTCGGGTTGTTGTTTGAACCTTTCAGTGGCTGTCACAAATTTTTGATGTCGGGCCAAAAATTCTGTGGCTTGCGTGAGTGAGGTGAGCGCGTCACTACAGTGTGCAAAGCCATCACTGCGATGCAGTTTGCGCTTGACCAAATCCAGGGCTTGAATGTCATTGGTGCCTTCATAGATTTGCGCGACACGCACATCTCTCACCCATTGTTCCATGCCTGTTTCTCGGACATAGCCATATCCTCCAAACACTTGAAGGGCTTCTTGAGAGGCATGTAGTCCCCAGTCGGTAAAAAAGGCTTTTACCACGGGAGTGAGATAATCAACTACTGCCTTGGCCGTTATCTCTTGCAAATGTTTGCTGCGATCGATGTGTTGACCTAGCCAGATTAACCAAGATCGGCAACCAATTTCATAAGCCTGTAGGGTGTTTAATCGTCTTTGCATGGTTGGATAATTGGCGATGGATTTTCCGCCTTGCTGGCGCTCATGGGCATAGCGGCGAGCATTGTGATGGGTGATGGCGGCAGCCCCTAGGCCTTGAATGCCGATGGCTATGCGTTCAATATTCATGACAGTGAACATTGCAGCCAATCCTTGGTGCAGCTCTCCGACTAAAAAGCCTTTGGCTTTTTCATAAGCAATGCTGCAAGTGGAAGAGCCTTGCAGGCCCATTTTGTGTTCGATTCCTGTACACACGATGCCATTGGATTCTCCAAGCGTTCCTCCCTCGACCCAGTACCAGGGAACAAGGAATAAACTCAATCCTTTTAAGCCTGCAGGCGCATTGGGCGTGCGTGCCAAGACCAAGTGAATAATATTTTCGGTTAAATCCTGCGCCCCACCCGTGATAAAAATCTTTTGACCTTCTAGAGAAAATAATTCCCCTTCTGGAGTGGCCAGGGTTTGAATGGCACTTAAATCACTGCCTGCTTGGGGCTCAGTGAGACACATGCATCCACACCATTCCCCACTGATGAGTTTAGGCAAAAACGTGTTTTTCAGAGACTCATTGGCATGGGCGCCAATGGCGCGCGCCACGCCCTGAGTGAGATTGGGGTAGAGGTGGAAGGATAGGCCACTGGCACAAAGCATTTCCTCAATAAGCAGTCCCAGCATATGAGGCATGCCTTGACCCCCATATTGTGGATTGGCAGAAAATCCTGGCCAACCGCCTTGTACATAAGCTTGGTAAGCTTCGATGAAACCGCTGGGGGTATACACTTTACCTCCGATGAGACGACAACCTTGTTGATCGCCAATGGCGTTGAGAGGATGGAGTTGCTCGGCATGAATTTTTTGCGCTTCACGCAAAATGGCCTCTACCATCTCCTCATGCAAATCTGCAAATGCAGGGATGGACTGTAGATGTTCGGATAAAGAAAATGCTTGAAGCAAGGCATGGGTATGCTCAAGCAACGGGGGATATTCTAGCATGCTAGGCTCCTGAATGTAGACCTTCTTGGGCAAGCAGTGCATCCACGCTGGGCTCTCGACCCAAAAAATCTTTGCACATGTCCATGGGCTCCTTCAATCCCCCTTGAGAAAGGATGGTATTCAATAGCGAGAGCCCGGTGTCGGCATTGAGGATCCCCTCTTTTTCAAAGCGAGAAAATACATCAGCGGCCAACACTTCTGCCCACTTGTAGCTATAATACCCTGCTGCGTACCCGCCTGCAAAGATGTGGGAAAAACTATGTTGAAAACGTTGGTAGTCGGGGGGAGGCATCACACTGACTTTTTCTCGAGTCTCATTCAGGGTGGATTGAATACCTGTTGCACTAAAGGGCGCAGATTGGCAGTGTAGGCTAAAATCGAATCGGGCAAATTCCACTTGACGCAATAAGCGCAAGCCTGCTTGGAAGCGACGCACACGCATCAATTGCTCTTGTAGAGGAGTAGGTAGGCGTTCACCGCTTTCATAATGTTTCGCAATTAGGGCCAATCCTTCTTTTTCCCAACACCAATTTTCTAGCAATTGACTAGGTAATTCTACCGCATCCCAGGGGACGCCGTTGATCCCTGCAATGGGTGGATAATCTATTTGGGTCAGCATGTGATGTAAACCGTGTCCAAATTCATGAAACAGGGTAAGCACTTCTTCATGCGTTAATAAGGCGGGTTTCCCAGGAGAGGCAGGTGCAAAGTTGCATACGAGAAAGGTTTGTGGGCAAATCAGTGGTTCGCCTGGCCATTGCGCTCTAGAGCAGGCATCATCCATCCAAGCCCCACCGCGCTTTTGTTTTCTGGAAAATAAATCTAGGTAAAAATAGGCGATCTGTTGTCGTTGCGCATCTTGCACTTCAAAAAAGCGCACATCGGAATGCCAAACATCCGGCGATGGGATTTCTTGGATGTGAATGCCAAAGAGTCGATGCACAATGTCAAACAATCCCGATAAGACATGAGGTAATGGAAAATAGGCCCGGAGCGTTTCTTCGGAAAGTTGATAATCTCGCTCTCGCAATTTTTCACTGTAGTAAGCCACATCCCAAGCAGATAACGTTACACCATCTGCTTGTGCCAGTGCTTCTAAGGCTTGTTTTTCCTGCTCTGCATAAGGTTTTGCTTTAAGAGCCAACTCATCGAGAAATTGTAATGTGGTTCGCTCATCTTCACACATTTTTGTAGCCAGCGAGTATTGAGCGTAATGCTCAAATTCCAAGAGTTTGGCCAGGCGGTCTCGACATTCCAAAATTTCCACCATGATTGAGGAATTGTCCCACTCAGGAGTGTCTGCCATTTCACTCGCTCGCGTTTGATAGGCGCGATAACATTGCTCTCTGAGCTCACGGTTTTCTGCATGCGTCATGATGGCGATATAACTAGGAGCATGTAGGGTGATGAGCCATCCTTCTAATCCCGCTTCTTGGGCATACCCTTTTAGCAGAGCGCGTGCAGACTCAGGCAATCCAGACAACAAAGAGGGATCGGTGATGTGATACTGCCAGTGATCGGTAGCATCTAACACATTGCGAGAGAATTGTTGGGAGAGTTGAGAGAGTTTTTGGCTCAGTGTTTGGAATTGCTGTTTTTTCTCTTCAGGAAGGGCCACACCAGAGAGTTTAAAATCCAATAGGGCATCTTCAATGAGTTTTTGTTCTTGGGCATTCAAGCCTGAGGTTTGCGATAGGGACAAGTAGGCTTGGTAGAGCGCAGTGTTTTGACCAAGTTGATTATGATATTGCGTGATGAGAGGCAAACTGGCTTCGTAAGCTTTACGCAGCTCTGGACTATCGATGACGCCATTTAAGTGATTGATGGTTCCCCAGACACGGTGCAGTGTAGCATCGGCTTTGAGCAGAGGCTGTAGAAAATTCTCCACAGTCGGGGTGGGATTGGAAAGACAGGTTTCCAAGGCTTTTCGGTGTGTATCGATGGCCTCACGTAGCGCCGGCTCAACGTGAGAGGAGTCAATCACGGAAAAAGATGTTAGAATGGCAGTTGAAAGTAAGGGGTTAGACATGTTGGCATCCAAAGTTGAACCATATTATCGTAGCACACCTGAGCTGGGTAAGGGAGTTTTTATCCACCCCGATGCTCATGTTAGTGGCTGTGTGAAAATGGGAGAAGATTGTTCGGTGTGGCCCAATGCCACTGTGCGAGGTGATGTACATTATATCACCATCGGAGATCGCACCAATGTACAGGACAATGCGGTGTTGCATGTGACGCATGCGCATGAGGGCCATGAGGGTTATCCATTGAATATTGGTGATGATGTGACCATTGCACATGGAGTTATCCTGCATGGTTGTACTATTGAAAATCAAGTGCTGGTGGGTATGAATGCTGTTATCCTTGATGGTGCCCATGTGGAATCGGGGGTCATGGTGGGTGCTGGAACCTTGGTGGTGCCTAATCAGCGATTAAAAACAGGGTGGTTGTATATTGGACAGCCTGCAGTTGCGATGCGCGCATTAAAACCTGAGGAAATTGAAAAAATCGCTTACAATGCGGCTCATTATGTGACATTAAAGTCGTTATATATGGATTCTGCTGTTCAAACCTAGTGATTTTGTGCCATGATGAAAGTAGCAACGCGGAGAATGTCATGGTTCGTTCAAAACCAAGAGAGTTGATTTCAGATGAAAAATTGCCTCTCTCTAGTTTGCTGAGTCGAGTGACCGTTCATGTTCGCGTGAAGACGGTTCGGTTGCAATTAAAAGAGGTGGCTAGCAGCCTTGGACCTTCAGTCATTCAGAAATTATCTGTTGGAGATCTGCATTTAGAGAAACAAGATAAAGACCTAGCAAAAGAGAAAATAGGCGAACTCTTTTCGAATTTCCCTAGTGTGAATATCGATGCGGTGAGCAATGATTTTTTTAAAACCCAAAAGACATTGAGTGAAAGATTTCAGTCTTTAGAGCATCATTATCGTGATAGTTATTATCACATGTTGGATTATCAAAAATATGGTGTTCGTGAGCATGAGCGTGAAAGTAGTGCATTGTTACTGGCTTTTTTATTGTATTTGGTGCCATTGTATCTCTTATCCGAAGGTTTTGAATTGTTTGATTATGGCCATCTGTTTGGCTGGGGTATTGTGTTGTTAATCGGTGTGGCTTTTTTAGATCTCGTGTATCAATTGATGGTGATTGGTCGCATTTATTATGATTTTTATCAAAGTAATGATCCCGAGTCGGGTGAAGGCTATGAATCCGTATTGAAGAGATTATCTGAGTTTGATGGTGGTTTTTGATTCCAGTATCGATAAGATAGCAGCACGGGTAATAGATAGCAAAAGATAAACCCAGGTCCAATGTCTAATATCCAAGAATTCAGTAGGCAACCCACACTGAACGCCATCAGCAGGATCCGTAGGTTATTTTTCATCATGGGCGGGAGATCTTTGGCATAGTAAAAACTAGCCATCAATAACCAGAGGAATAGTCCCAACGTGATGATTCCAGATTGCATCAGAAAATGGATGTATTGATTATGAGGATTATGGATCGGACGATAGAAGGGTTGTTGATGGTTGGGGATCTGCTGTTCAATCAATGCTTGAGAGCAGTGCCATTGGCCTGCGCTGCCACAACCATAGAGTAAGTGCTGTGGTTTTTGTGAGAAGAGTCTCCAAGCTGTGCGATAAAAACTGAGTCGTAGGCCTGCAGAAGTTGAAGTGTTGGTGCCACGGTAATAGCTGAGAGTGCTGTCATAAGCTTGGTGAATGCGCGCATGAAAAGTAGGTGAGAGTGTGTAAAAGGCTGTGAACACCATAGGAAGGATGAGTATGGCGCTTAAGCATCCTTTCCATCGATATTTGAGCAAAAAACCCATGGATAGAATGGAGAATTCGATGAGATATCCGGTTCTGCTGGTGTTGAGTCCCAGTTCTGCGCAGAGGATAATGAGTGCCAGAGTCACATAGAGTATACGCATAGAGCGTCTTCTCTGTGCGATGGCCATGGATAAAAACATAAAAGCAGTAATGGCAAAAATGAATCCTGTTAAAAAGTGAGACTGTGCTGCAGGGAAAGTGGCTCCACTAAAGACGAGGGCATGTTTGGGGCTCAATACGTAATAGTTGAGATAAATGGCGAGTACATTCAGTAAGACGCCGATGAAAAATGCCCATAGAAATTTAGGGACGGATGTCGGAAATTTTTGGCAGAGGTAGGCCATCACCCAGATCAGCAGCAATTTATAGAGTTTGAGTGCTTCCAGTAATCCTTTCTGTAATGTGGCAGGAGTATAGGAGATACTGAGTATGGCCATGAGCAGCAATGCGATAGCAGGCCAGATATAAAAGCGTTTGAGCAAAGCACATTTTTCTTGGTAATCTCCAGAGAGGAGAAATAGCGTCATGAGACTGAGCGCGCAGATGCTTGTCAGTGCGGTGGAAATGGTGATGCTCATGCCGAGCAGAAAGGTGATAAAAAAGTAGATTCGAGCAGGAGTCATAGCGGTTTACTTGACTGTAATAGACTTTTTTGTGGGTGTATGAAGTGGCTTTGTTCTAAGCGGTTCAATTGTTCCAGGTTATGGAAAGCCTGTGCTCTAGAAGCGGCTTCATGCCATAAGTGAAAGACTTCTGTTGCATATTTTCCAGATTTCCGTCGAATGCCTTTGTTGAATAGTCGAATGACGAGATCGGAGTCTTCGAATCCCCAGCCTTCGAAAGTTTCATCAAAACCTTCGATGTCGAG
>CAYGKN010000048.1:0-11886 GCA_964350565.1 uncultured Gammaproteobacteria bacterium | reverse complement strand
CAGCACTTCTTTTGAGGGGTTGCCAACCTTCATTGAATGCTATCGAAAAAAAATAACGTTTGTAGGCAATAAAAAAGATTTGACGGATGAAAAAAAAATCGATATGCCTTCTCCTTGCTTTTTGATTTCTCTTCATCAAAAAATAGGTTTAGATGCACTCATGCGACACTTACAAGATTTACTTTCCCACACAGAAGCCAATGTCGAGTTTAGCGCGAGAGAACGACATGTAGAAGCATTGTCACTGATCTTATCACAACTTAGGAAAGCAAAAGAAAATTTAAAAAACCGTGCGGCAGATTTACTGGCACAGGATTTATGCGAAGCGCAACAATACTTGAATTCCATCACTGGAGAATTTTCTCAAGAAGATTTGCTTTCTAAAATTTTTTCGAGATTTTGTATTGGGAAGTAAAGTCCCCTGTCATTCCCATGCTTGTAACCGTGGTCAGGCTCTACGCACCCTGTCATTCCCATGCTTGTAAGCGGGGTCAGGCTCTGCGCACCCTGTCATTCCCGCGCACGCGGGAATCTTTTTTAATGAGACAAATTTTTCCTTAAGGAGAAAAACCAGGAGGGTTTGATTTTTCTTCTAACTGATTAATTTTACTTGTAATTAATTTTAAATCATTCATGATAGACTCCAAAAAAACTGCCAGTTTATAATCTGGTGTGTCTGGTTTTCCATCAAAAAGATGTTCCACTCTCTCTTTTAAAGATTTAATTTCATAATATCCTTCTTCTTCTTCTTCTTCTTCTTTGGTTATTTTTTCTAATCTTTCCATTAAGTTGCTTTTTATAGTTTGATGGTTATCAAAAAGATACTCAAGCTCCTCAAGCTCCTCAAGTCGCTCCTTGCTTTCATACCTTAAAAAAGAACCTAGATCATTTCTGATGTTTTTTTCGTTACCACTCATCTTTTTTTCTCCCAATGTTTCTTTCATTAAATACGATGAAGGTGAAGGAACTATTAAGAGATGCTTGAGTTTGGGGCTTGTCTGTTGTTTGTTCAAAAAGGAGATCTTTTCTATGCATGTAAGATTTCCGCGTGCGCGAAAATGACACATTTTTGTTGCCTTTCCGCTTTCCCAGCAACTACAAAAATGATAAAATCTCCCTCATTGGAGGTGGTTTTAATGCATACGTTAGCCGGTATATTTGATGTTATTGTCGTAGGTGGTGGCCATGCGGGGGCAGAGGCGGCATTGGCCAGCGCCCGTGTGGGGGCTAAGACCTTGTTGCTGACGCAAAATATCGACACTCTGGGGCAAATGTCTTGTAATCCTTCGATTGGGGGGATTGGCAAGGGGCATTTGGTGAAGGAAATCGAGGCCCTAGGGGGGGTGATGGGATATGCCGCTGATAGTGCTTGTATTCACGCTAAGATCTTGAATCGGAGCAAGGGGCCTGCAGTGCAAGCGACCAGAGTTCAGGCTTGTCGTCAGCATTATAAAGCGGCCATTCGTTATGCCTTAGAGCACCAGCCTTCTTTATGGATTTTCCAGCAATCGGTGCAAGATTTGGTGGTGGAGAATGGAAAAATTCAAGGGGTGGTGACCCATATGAATCTGCAATTTTTAGCTTCTGCTGTGGTGTTGACCGTGGGTACTTTTTTAGGAGGCGTGATCCACGTGGGACGTACCCAATCTCGAGGAGGACGTGCGGGAGAGGCCAGTGCTTGTGCGCTGGCTGAACGATTAAGAGCATTGCCTTTTAGAGTGGGTCGACTCAAAACAGGAACCCCCCCTAGAATTGCTGGAAATAGCATTGATTTCTCACAGCTAGAACGCCAGGAGAGTGAAACGCCCACGCCTCGTTTTAGTGATGCAGAAACCACTCCATTGCCACTGAGTCCTTGTTTTATTGCTCATACCAATGAGCGCACTCACGATATCATTCGGGGCGCACTAAAAGATTCTCCCCTGTATCAAGGTATTATTGAAGGTACGGGGCCGCGTTATTGTCCTTCGATTGAAGATAAAATCATGCGTTTTGCAGATAAAACTTCACATCATGTTTTTCTAGAGCCCGAAGGCGTGGGTGTGAATGAATATTATCCTGCCGGTGTTTCTACCAGCTTGCCTTTTCAAGCTCAGTATGAATTGATTCGTAGCATGCCAGGGTTAGAGCAGGCACATTTAACGCGTGCGGGTTACGCCATTGAGTATGATTTTTTTGACCCCAGAGATTTATCCTACACCTTAGAAACGCAATTCATCGAAAATTTATATTTCGCCGGTCAAATCAATGGAACGACAGGTTATGAAGAAGCCGCCGCTCAAGGGCTACTGGCGGGTGCCAATGCCGCCTTAAAATTAGCGGGAAAACCCGTATTAACCTTTGAGCGTCATGAAGCTTATCTTGGCGTGTTGGTCGATGATCTCATTCATAAAGGTGCACCTGAGCCTTATCGCATGTTCACTTCCAGGGCCGAGTATCGTCTCTCCTTGAGAGAAGACAATGCCGATTTGCGTTTATATGAAAAAGCCCATCAAGCTGGATTGATTACACCATCACGTTATGACTGTCTCTTTTTACGAGAAAAACAGATTGAAGAAGTGTTTTCCGCATTGCAGAAAAAACGTATCTCCTCAGAAAAAATTCGAGCGCATTTACTCACGCCGGTAGACAATCTCGGAGAGAGTATCAGCGCCATATCGGCCCTGGCTTACTTAACGCCTAGTGCAATGGATGCTTGTTTTAATACCCATCTCTCTGAGTTGGATAAAAAAACCTGGCAACAATTAACAATACAATCCAAATACCAAGGTTATTTAAATAAACAACAAGAAAGCATTGCTCAATTGCATCGATTCGAAAAACAAGCGATTCCTGAAGATATGGATTATCACAATATTCCAGGTTTATCTACAGAAGCGCGTCAAGCATTGATGAATGCAAAACCTCGCAATGTGGGTGCTGCAGGCAGATTACCCGGCGTCGATCATTCTGCACTGTCCGTCCTGTGCATTTACCTCAAGCGAGAAGATTTATGTCGAAAGACCGGATAGAGGTAGACCATTGGCTCTCTGAGGTAGAAGAGTTAGCAGAGACGTATCGAGGAAATATGGCCGCGTATTTGGCGTTATTGGCCCAGTGGAATCGCGTGCATAACCTTACCAGAGTTCCAGAGCATGAATGGGTAAAAAGGCATTTACAAGAAAGTTTAAGTTTTGGAAATGAGGTGGGAGAGAGAATTATAGATATGGGTACTGGTGCTGGTTTACCGGGATTGGTGTTGGCTATGGCTTATCCCGAAAAACAATTTTTATTGATCGATAGCGCAGAGAAAAAAATATTATTCTTGCGCTGGTGCATTCAAAAACTACATTTGAAGAATGTCGAAACCCAACACACACGCCTGGAAAATTATACGCCCGCATCTGCTTGGGATACCGTGGTCTCTAAAGCCATGGCTGCTAGTGAGTTCATCCTACAACATACAAAAGATTGGGGGATTAAGCAGTGGATATTCCAAAAAAGCCATCAACAAATGCAAGCGGCAGTCGATATTCCGGGCTGGAGGCGAACAAGCGTATGTCTACCAGAGGGTGGATATTTGGAGCGTTGGGAGCGTTGACATTGTCATTCCCGCGAAACTCTTTGTCATTCCCGCGAAACTCTTTGTCATTCCCGCGAAACTCTTTGTCATTCCCGCGAAAGCGGGAATCTTCCAAACGCAGAGAAGATCCCCGCTTTCGCGGGGATGACAGTGGCCGCGGGGATGACAGTGGCCGCGGGGATGACAGTGATCGCCCAACACAATAACGCTGCCAACACCCCGGCACCGATATCGTCAGCCATGATACCAAGTCCTGTAGGTTTCAGCGTTTCCAAACGAGAAATCGGCCAGGGTTTTAGAATATCGAATAGCCTAAAGCACAAAAACGCTAAACCATAATGCCAGAAATGAAGTGTGGGGAGGGTGCACAGTGTTATCCACATGCCGACCCATTCATCGATGACGATACACTGGGGATCTTCTTGTCCAAGGCTGGTGGCAACTCTGGTGCACAGCGGAATAGAAACTAGAGTCACAAGAGGAATAATGGCAAACCATAACTGGCTAGGGAACCACATACTTAAGAGATAAAACACGAATAGACCTGCGAGTGACCCTACAGTCCCTGGCATTTTGGGGCTGCAGCCACTGTAGAGTCCTGTGGCAATGGCATATTCGAGTTTAGGATTCATGGGAGCGATAGGTTTTTGCTAGTGGGTCTAACACGGCGTTAACCAATTGATGTGTGTTCTCACTACCAAATTGTTTGGTTAACTCCAAACATTCATTGATGACGACACGATAAGGGGTGCTTGGTTCATGGATTAATTCATAAGTTCCCAGAATCAGAATGGCTCGAGTGATGGCATCGCAGTCTGACCACCCTCTAGAGAGATGGGGTGAAATGATGGGAATTAATGTTCCTTGGTGTTCTAAACAACCATACAGCAGTCTTTTAAAATACTCATCATCACATTGGCGCGCAGTGGATCGGATTTGCGTGTACAATTCCTCTTTACAGGAAGGATGCATTTCCCATTGATAAAGCGCTTGAACGGTGAGGAAGCGCGCCGCTTTTCGTTGGTGACTCATCAATTAGGCCTTATCTTTTTCGGAGGCTTTGACTTGGCTGAGCAATTGTTCAATAGCGCTTTGGAATTCTTCAACATCCTCAAAGCTTCGATAAACAGAGGCGAATCGCACATAAGCCACTTTATCCAGCGCTTTTAAACGTTGCATGATCCATTCTCCAATAATGCTGGAGGAGACTTCTCTTTCTCCGAGTGCGCGCAGATGTTCTTGGAGATCATCCACCGCTTGGTTGATGGCAGCCATTTCAATCGGACGTTTTTCTAGCGCTTTGACAAAGCCACGACGCACACGTTCTTCATCAAAGGGTTGGCGCTCTCCATGTCTTTTGATGACGTGAGGGAGAAACAATTCCGCACGTTCATAGCTGGTAAAGCGACGGTGACAGTCGGGGCATTCCCGACGTCGACGGATTTGATTGGTTTCTGGTACCCAACGAGAGTCGGTGACCTTGGTGTCAAAATTTTTCGATTGTCGACGGCAAAACGGGCAGTACATGATTATTCTCCATTAACCGGGCATTGGCCAACCAACTCTGCCACCAAGTCTTTGGTGCGTTGTTGAATGGTTTCATTCTCAGGATCTCTCAAGGTCTCAATCATGGCATAGCCAAGTAACTCGCAGTGTGCATGAGAAAAACCTCGGGTGGTAATCGCAGGGGTGCCAATGCGTACACCGCTGGTCACAAAAGGTGAAGTGGGATCATTGGGAATGGAATTTTTATTCAGCGTAATGCCAAGGCTGTCTAAGTGTGCTTGGGCAAATTTCCCGGTTTGATTCAGTGAGCGCAAATCCACCAGGAATAAATGATTGTCTGTGCCTCCAGAAATCACAGAGACTTCTTGAGAGATAAATGCATTGGCCATGGTCTTGGCATTGGCAATGACTTGCGCTTGATAATGCTTAAAGCTTTCTTGTTGGGCTTCTTTAAAAGCTAAGGCTTTGGCTGCAATAATATGCATGAGGGGGCCACCTTGTAAACCTGGAAAAATGGCGTTATTAAGTTTTTTAGGCAAATCTTTATCGCTGGAGAGAATAATACCCCCACGAGGACCTCGAAGGGTTTTGTGGGTAGTGGAGGTAACTACATGGGCATGAGGCAGAGGAGAAGGATAGTGTCCGGTGGCCACGAGTCCTGCAATATGAGCCATGTCTACCAAAAGATAGGCACCCACTTCATCGGCAATATTTCTGAAAATCGACCAATCTAGTGTGCGCGAGTAAGCAGAAAAACCGGCAATAATGAGTTTGGGTTTTACTGCAAGGGCTTTTTCTCGGACTTCATCATAATCGACAAGCCCTGTATCGGGATGGATGCCATAGTGATGGGCTTGGTAGATTTTTCCGGAAAAATTTACGGGACTGCCATGTGTGAGGTGTCCGCCTGCATCTAAAGACATGCCGAGAAAGGGATCTCCCGGAGCGAGCAAGGCTTGGAATACCGCGGCATTTGCACTGGCTCCAGAGTGGGGTTGTACATTGGCATAAGTCGTATTAAACAGGGCACAAGCTCTGTCAATCGCCAATTGTTCGGCTTTATCGACTTCTTCGCAGCCACCGTAATAACGCTTTCCGGGATAGCCCTCGGCATATTTATTCGTCAGCACACTGCCACAAAGAGCCCTGACACCTGCGCTGGCATAATTTTCTGAGGCAATGAGTTCAATATGATTTTTTTGACGGGATTCTTCTGCCTCGATGGCCGCGGCCAATTCGGCATCGAAGATTTTCCAGTTGTTATCAGCCATCGTTTCATTCTCAATTCATTGTAAGTAATTGTACGGTAAATCTATTGGAGCGGAAAGTGGGTTTGTGGCAAAATACAACAATAGGCAGTATTAAAGGCATTTCATGGCACAGTATGTTCTCACATTAAATCATTTAAACAAGCCAGGCATTTTGCATAACATTAGCTTATCCTTTTTTCCTGGTGCAAAAATCGGGGTATTGGGTCTCAATGGTGCAGGAAAATCAACCTTATTACGTATTATGGCGGGAGAAGATAAGCAATTTGATGGAGAGGCACAATTTCAAAAAGATTTACAGGTGGGATATCTTTCTCAGGAGCCACAGTTAAACTTAGAAGGCAGTGTTCGCCAAGAGGTTGAATCTGCCGTCACCGAAATCATGGAATTACTCGAAAACTTCAACGCCATTAGCATGAAATTTGCCGAACCTATGAGTGATGAAGACATGCAATCCTTACTAGAGCAGCAAGGGGAATTGCAGCAAGCCATCGATGCCAAAGGGGCTTGGGATATTCAGCGCAAATTAGAAATTGTGGCCGATGCCTTGCGTCTTCCCCCTTGGGACGCCACTGTGGGGCAATTATCGGGAGGAGAACGTCGTCGAGTGGCCCTGTGCAAGTTGATTCTCTCTCAGCCAGACATGTTGTTGTTGGATGAGCCGACCAACCACTTGGATGCGGAGAGTGTGGCTTGGCTGGAGCGTTATCTGGCCGATTTCCCAGGAACCATTATTGCCGTGACTCACGATCGCTATTTTCTCGATAATGTAGCGGAATGGATTTTAGAATTGGATCGTGGTCGAGGCATTCCGTATCATGGCAACTACACCAGTTGGTTGGAACAAAAGCAGAAACGACTGGAGCAAGAATCTAAGCAAGAACAATCATTACAAAAAGCTTTAGAAAAAGAATTAGAATGGGTGCGCAGCAATCCCAAGGGCCGTCAGAGCAAAAGCAAAGCGCGATTAAAGCAGTATGAAGAATTGCAAAGTCGCGAATTTCAAAAACGTCAAGAAACACTGTCTTTGTATATTCCGCCAGGGCCTAGATTGGGAAGTCAGGTCATGACATTCAACAATGTCTCAAAGCAATACGGTAGTGACAAGCTGCTATTTGAGCATTTGAATTTTAGTGTGCCTGCAGGGGCCATTGTGGGCGTAATTGGTCCCAATGGCGCCGGAAAAACCACGCTATTTAATTTAATTGTGGGTAAAGAGCAGCCCGATGTCGGTGAAGTGGTGATAGGGGATACGGTGCAGTTGGCCCATGTCGATCAGTTTCGTGATCATCTAGATTCTCAAAAAACGGTGTGGGAAGAATTATCCGATGGTCAGGATATCATTACAGTGGGTCAGTATGAGATCCCATCCAGAGCTTATGTAGGACGCTTTAATTTCAAAGGGCAGGCGCAGCAAAAGCGTGTGGGAGAATTATCAGGCGGAGAGCGAGGGCGTTTGCATTTGGCAAAACTTTTGCGCTCGGGAGGCAATGTATTGTTACTCGATGAACCTTCAAATGATTTAGATATTGAAACCTTGCGTGCCTTAGAAGAAGCCCTGTTAAACTTTGCCGGTTGTGCCATGGTGATCTCTCACGATCGCTGGTTTTTAGATCGCATTGCTACGCATATTCTGGCATTCGAGGGAGACAGTCAGGTATGTTGGCATGAGGGCAATTATACTGATTATGAAGCCAGACGTGTGAGCTTGCTGGGAGAAGAAGCGGCTGCCCCTAAACGGGTGCGTTATCGTCGTCTTGATATTTAAGAACGATGCGGAAATAGCCAGCTCAACAGCACCATAAGTATTCCAGAGGTTACGCCCCCTATAAAATCTGCAGGAATGGAGGTGCCTAGTAAGGTCACAGGAATATTAAATTCATAAAGAGTACACCAGATCACCCCGCTGACTATGGCGGAGGTTAGAGCTGCAGTGGTGCTGGCTCTTTTCCAGAATAATCCAAAGATCAATGGAAAAAAGGCCATGACCATCGTGACTTGCCCACTACTTTCTTCTAGAAAGTGGATGGATGCATGGGTATGTGTTGATAGCAGCAGGACTAGAATGAGGTAGAACACTACACTGATTCGAAAGCCCAACAAGGTTTTTCCTGAAGGAAAAAAGTGTCCGAAAACATTTTCGCTGAATACGACGGCTGCCGCCAATGTGGTTCCTGAAATGGTGGAGAGAATGGCCGCCAGCAATCCGCCAAAAAATAGGATTTGAATGATAGGAGGCAGTTTATGCATCAAAAAACTCACGATGAATAATTCATGATGTGGATCAAGAAGTCCTTGTGGCAGTCGAAAATGTTGTTGCTTTGCTGCCATCAAAATCAATAGAGGAATAAAGGCAATCACAAAATATAGGAGGCCTCCTAAAATGGTGCCGAGACGAGCTGTCCGTTCATCTTTGGCGGAGATGACGCGTTGGAAGGTATCTTGTTGTGGAATGGTTCCCATGATGGCGGTCCCTAGAGGCAGCAACATGCTCATCACATTGGGATATTCTTTATCAAAGTGAAAATGCGCATTGGGTTGGTGAATGCTGTAATGAATTATATCGAGTAAATCGGTGGGGCCGTGACACAAGAGCGCCAGTGTAGTGAGTAGCCCTAAAAGAATGATGAGCATTTGTACGAAGTCATTGATGGCGACAGAAGTGAGTCCACCATTAAAGACGCTAATCAACGTGATAAAGCCTCCTAGGATAATCCATTGTGCTGGGTGCAAGGTATGCGGGAACAGCATCGTGAGGACAGAAGAAAAGGCAATGAATTGGGCGGCAATCCAGCTGAGATAAGAAAAGGATACGGCACATCCCAGCAATAATTCGACTTGAGGATTATAACGTTCTCTTAAAAAATCCACGAGGGTGGTCACATTAAGCCGGTAGAATGCTCGAGCCAAAAATAGCCCGATGACTATCAAGCACAAACATGAGCCAAAAGGATCAGAAATCAACCCCATCAGACCATGGCTGGCATAAGCACCTGGATTACCAATAATGGACTCAGAACCAAACCAAGTCGCAAATACCGTACTGATGGTGATATAAAGCGGCAAAGAGCGGCCGGCCATCGCAAAGCCTTTGATGGTGTTGACCTTACGGGCGCAATACACCCCTATCATAGCGGTGAGAAATACGTATAGGACACTGCCCAAACCTACAAACATCGCGATAGCGCCCCAATTTAAAGCGATAGGGTAACATGTTTTTCGGTTTTGGCGAAGCCTGTCATTCCCGCGAAAGCGGGAATCTCCTCTTTGTTTAGTGTTGGTGAAGCCTGTCATTCCCGCGAAAGCGGGAATCTCCTCTTTTGAAGCGTAAGCGTTTAATTAACCACACTCTTGTCAGGGAAGATCAAATCGGAAGGGATGTCGCGCATTCTTTCGAGTGCTTGGGGTTCGATATTAAATGGCAGTAATGCGTAAGCGCGTTCAGGGTTGTAAGAGGAACCATATGCCTGTTGGCCGATTAATTCTCTCACAGGATCCGCGCGAAGCGCCGGGGGGGTGAGCAGTCCAAAGACCACTCCCACGTCACCGGCAATGAAACATTGCTATTTTGGTTTGACAGGCAAGGACAATCGTTTTTGACAAAGCCAGAATTAGGTGGTAGAATACCGCGCTTGGTTGGGGTTTCGTGGAGGGATAAATATGGGGAAGTCTGGGAAAGAGAATGCTGGGGTAGGCAATGCCATTCGTGATAGTAGAATTTTGGGTAAGCCACATATAGATTCTGAGAGCTCAAGTGTTGTTTCTGACGAGAAGAGAGGAGGCGGCAAAGTTCCCTGTCGTCATTCGGGGGGTGGGGCAAGAGACCCTAGTCAGGTTATTCCATCGGGAGATAGAGATATTGGTGAACCTGGCGAGCTTGTGTCAGGGGGTATCGTTCAATTGGATGAGTCAACAAAGCCCTCTTCTTTAGCTGTTGGAGAACGGGAAGCAGGTGTGAGCTCGGCAGCTTCGCATGGCGAGGTAGAATTGAATGCGCCTGACGAAGTGGGTCTTTTTGAAAAAATTAGCAGCTCTTCAGAACGAATTCGAGAGATGGAGGGCTTGATGGTAGATCTGACCGCGCTACAGTTCGATCCTCCCTCTGCGGTGATGTCTAGGCTCAGTGAGTCCGTGAAACGACGATATGCCTTTCCAAGGGTTGAGCTTGTGTTCCCTGCGTTGCAGGAGGTTCCTCCTGTCCGGGAAGGTGGGCTGGAGGCTCTGGAAGGGGGTCGTCAATCTTTACAGAAGAGTTTGGGTATTTTAACTGAAAGCGGGAATGACTTGAATGGAATGGCTATTGAGACTGCGCCGGCAGAGTCAGGTTTGTTACCTGAAAGCAAGCTGGCTTATGAGGCTGGTCAAGATGAGTTCAATAGGCGGAAGCAAGAGTATCATCGGCTTTTGTTGGAAGCTAAGTCGGCATTTGAGGGGACGCGAGACAATAAAAGCTCTTTAGCACTCCACCGAGGACTGACTGGTGAGCGATATAATAACCTGAGTAGGCTATTGACTGCAGTACCGGAAAGACACGACCGCCTATCACTGAAGTTGGTGGGGGAAATTTTTAAAAATCTGTCTGATTCAGAAAACCCATGTTATGGGCTGTTTACCACGCCAGCCGTAAGAGAGCTTGTTCCTGACAGCAGGAGCCAATTTTTCGAAATTCTTTCGGACTTATTTCAAGGTGCGGCAGCGTTAATGCGATGTGGGCAGCATTATATCCGAGCGCTTGAAGCTGAACAGAAGGCGCACGCAGAGGCGTTTGGAAGGGTGCGTAACCAATCTGTCGATATGCGAACCTCTCAGCTGAATGCGACTCGCGTGGTTCAAGGACACCTTTCTCAAATCCATATGTGTTTTGAAGAGCTTCACGTGGACCAAAAGGCATATGAGGAGGCGTTCAGAGTCTTGTCTGAAAATCAGAGAAAACAAAAGCAGGCTCTGGCTGATGCGCGACAGCTTGTTCAGAATAAACAAGCAGAAACAGATGAATTGTTAGGTGCCTACACAAATTTGCAACAAGATACGGCAGAGTTGCTGAAACAGTCGCAGAGGCACAGCGAGTTGCTTAGGGTCTCTCGAGAAATTGGTGAGATAACCACACGGTCGATGTTGAATACGGAAAGAGGTGAGGCAAGCATTAGGGCGCTGGAGGCAGAAGTGGCTCGTTTGAGGCAAGCGAATGATGATGAGAAACGTGCTCGTGAACGCTTGGAAGATAAGATGGATAGAAAAATAGAAGAAAAGATCCTTTATATGATGGCCAAAATGACTAGCTTTCGTCATCAACTAGAAAATCAACATTTATGTGAGGTGGACCGTCGTCAGGGAAGGCGTCCTGATACTTCTCCGTCTCGGTCAGCGGGTGCAGTCGGGTATTTTTCGGGTCGAAGCAGACCATCATCTGATGAGTTGAGCCGGTATGATGAGAGGGAAAGCGATGTGGCTGCTAGTTCCAAGCAAACAGAGCCCGCACGTCACCAACGGAGAACAGAGAGGCAGGGCGGAAGTTATCATGTGGGTAAAAAAGGGGGATAGTCGTATGGG
>CAYGKN010000047.1:0-11901 GCA_964350565.1 uncultured Gammaproteobacteria bacterium | reverse complement strand
GGTTGTTGCTTGGCAGGCTCTGGGTTCGAGGGCTGTTCTGACCAGGGATTGGGAACTGCTTGAAAAGGGGACTCAGGTGGCGTTGGAGTATGAGGAGGTGGGGTTGGCTTAGCGGTTGGCGTAGTGGGATGGCTTTGTGATGGAGGAGCCTGCTGAGCTTGCTCTTGTAGTTGTTGCACTTCTCTGGAATGCCGCTCTTTGGCTTGCTCTAACCAGTCTTCTGCCATCACAGGAAAAATCAGCGATAGCATCAATAATGCTTTAATGAATTTCATGCTCCTCCCCTTCGAGAATGCTTTCCATCAACTTAAAGCGCTTTTTCTCAAAAATGCGCCCCATCAAGCGCAGTCTTTCAAAAACTAAGTTGCGCTTTAAGAATAGTGTAGCTGCTGCCTGGCCATTTTCACTATCTGTTTCGGCTCGATTAATAATTTTTGCGGCACTGCCGGGTCGGATACTATCGATCGTTTGTAAAATCAATAAGAAGCGCGTCGCTTTGAGATTGGCGGTGAGTGTAATGATGGAATTCATGATGGGATCAAGATCGCTTAAACGATCAGCTTTGAGCGTATCTAAGACTTTTCCCAGCCTATCGATACTGGTTTCCAGTGCACTATCCCCATCAAGGGTCCATCGTTCTACTCCCTCCATGAAGGTGAGTACCCGATAAATCATGGGATCATGAAAATCGGCCCAAAAGCGGCGTGCAGCATCTAAACTGAGATTGGGCACAAATCCTCCTCAAATAAATTTCATTTATCTTAACAGATTTTAAGGATTTTTGCGCGAAATCGTTTAAGATAAGAAAAGGTGTGTGCCTTTGAGGTGAATTTTGGGTTTTTTTAGTTCGTTATTCGATCCAGTTCTCAAAGCCAAAACATGGCTAGATGTACCCAACTGGTTTCAGGTGGTGCCGCAGTTTATTGGTGGATTAAAACGGCTCATTGGGGCAAAGCCGCATGAGCCTGGAGAATCATCCTCTGATTTTGCGACTGTGTGTCGTGAAAAAGGTTTGAATGAAGAGGGCATTCAGAAGGTGTATCACCAGTGTCGACGCCTGTTTTGGGTGAACAGTGTGTTGTCATGCGCGGCCCTTTTATATGCATTCTACTTTTTTCATAAGGGCCAGTATTTGGGATTGCCATTGAGCATTTGTGTGGTGTGCATCACGTTGGGATTAACGTTTCGCTATCACTTCTGGGCTTATCAAATCCAAAAGCGTCAGTTGGGGTTGGGGCTTAGAGAGTGGTGGAGTGATTTGTGGAGAGGTCATTGATGAGACGTCTTTTCTGGCTATTGTTTAGCCTCTTCTTCCCCTTAGCGGCTTTTGCTGCAGATGCACCGCCTGTGCCGGATTTTAAACCGGTCGAAGGTGATTTATCCATGAGTTACCTCAATGCTATTTTTGGCAGTGTGGGGAATTTGTTGCATGGTACGGGCAGCCAGATCATGGGTCAGCTATTCGGTATCTTTAACAGCGGTGCGGCGGTGGTTGGGGGGATCATTGTGATGTACACCCTGGTTGTCTCCACATTAAATACGGCGAATGAAGGACAATTCTTAGGTCAGCGCTGGTCTTCCGTGTGGATTCCTGTGCGAACTACTCTAGGGGTGAGTTTATTGCTGCCTCAAGCCTCGGGTTATTCGACCATTCAAGTGTTTGTGATGTGGGTGGTGATTCAAGGGGTGGGATTGGCAGATGCGGTTTGGCAAAAAGCGCTGACGTTTTTAGAGCATGGGGGTGTGATTGTGTCCCTATCTTATAAACCCTCGCCGTCGACGAGCCAAGATACGCTAGATAATTTGGGTGTGATGTTTCGCTCTCAAGTCTGTTTAGAAGGCTTACAAAACCAGCTAGAATCCATTCGTACTCAAGCGCAAAGCAGTGGGGCTTTTTCTCCCCCCCCTCCCGTTCCCAGTTTGAGCAGTACCATCAATCTGCTAGACAATAGTGTGGTGGATCCCAAAAGTGCCATTGTGACCGTGCCTATTCCCAATATCAAAGGATTTTTTGGAGAGGGCAGTCCGGAGGCTGTGGCGTATGGCAAGTTCGATGGTGCATGCGGAGTGTTATCTTATCCCACTGCACCTGCAGATGCACAAGCGGGTCAAGATTATTTGTATCGCAATAATCAAGGTCAATTGGTGAGTTTGCGTACAGTGGCCATGCAGCAGATGCAGATGGACATGTCGCCTTCTGCAACGCAAGCGATTGATTGGTTAGCGTTACCTGCAGATCAGCGTGTGCCCTCAGAAATGGGCTTTTGTCCTAAAGATGCCAGTGTGTGCAAGGAAGATAATTGGACCAATGGGGCGCCCTCGCTCTTATTGGGAACGGTGTTGAAAAATGCCTATGCCGATTATCAATCGGTGATGCAACCCGCCTTTCATGAAGTGCAACATAAAAAATGGATCCCTGAAGCCAAAGAAAAAGGATGGATTTTAGCGGGGGCGTATTATTTCGACCTCTCGCAAATGAATCTGAGTGTCCGTACGCATATTGACAACATCAGCTCTTTGCCTATCCAGGGACCTACGGGTGTTGCAGATTTCTGTTCGGATAAATCGCCGTTTAAAGGATTGGGTAAAAATGCATCCGGTGCTGGGCGTTGTGAGGTACTGCGCGATTGGATTTATGCCAATCCCACTGCAAACTATATTGCTTCTGCCGAGAAATACTTAACGGCTGGGGAGGCAGAGGTGTGCAAAACCGCAGGGCCTTTGGGTACGCCCACACAAACCCAACAAGGTTTGCCTTGTGCACCGAGCCAAAATCCTGGAAGTACTAAGGCAGGCGGCATTGGTCGGCAGATTCTAGACGCTATTCTTCCACAATTTTGGAATATTATCGGCGCTGTACATGAGCTGCGCAATGCCCATCATAATGGAGAAAATCCGTTATTAATCTTAACGGCACTGGGGGATACGCTCATTCAGACGGCCACCAGTATTTGGCTATGGGGAACAGTCATCGTTTTTGTGTCGACTATGGTATTGGGGATAGTTCCTTCGTTCACCATTTCTTCGGCGCCAGCTGTAGTGACCATGTGGATGGTGCCCTTTCTCACCTTCATCATGATCACGATGTTTTCTTCCGGATTTTTCCTGTTGTATTATGTGCCGGCCATTCCTTTTATTGTTTTTACACTGGCATCCATTGGTTGGATGATGGGTGTGATTGAGTCGATGGTGGCTGCTCCCTTGGTGGCTTTGGGAGTAATGCACCCAGAAGGCAATGAAGTCTTCGGGAAGGCCGATCAAGGTCTCATGTTTTTACTTAATCTTTTTTTGCGCCCTGCCATGATGATCGTGGGTTTGATTGCCGGATTCATTGTGAGTTATGTCGGAGTATGGTTGTTGGGAGAAGGTTTCTTTGGGGTTAATGAAGTCATAAAACATTACAATACGGGTACGGCATGGATTTGGTATCCGGCTTGTATTGCGATGTTGTATGCTTATTTGGCGGTAGAAGTGGTTTCTAAAGCCTTTGGGTTGATTCACATGATCCCCGATAAAGTATTGCGTTGGCTCTCGGGTGGTCTCCAAGAACAATTGGGACAAATGTCTACCCAGAGTGTACAGCAAATGGGCAGCATGACGTCTCAGAGTGGTCAGCAATTTGGTCAAACCGCTGGACAAGGAACGACTCAATTCGTGGGTCGTGGTGGAATAGAGAAGGGAGATAAGGAAGATAAGGGCGCGCCTAAAGCAGGTATAGGTACGGATGGAAAAGAGTCATGAGGTGTGATAGGTATTCCTGGGTGTCAAAACTATTCTTCTTTTTTACATGCTTATGTATAGCCAATTTGGTATTTGCCGCGGATGAGATTGTCAATGTACCTGACTTAGCCTTTAGCCCCACAGAGGGTGACGTGTCCATGGTGTATCTCAATGCCATTTTTGGGCAAGTGGGTAATTTGCTCCATGGTACGGGCAGTCAAATCATGGGGCAGATTTTTGCGGTACTCAATAGCGGTGTGGCTGTTATTGGGGGAGTGATCCTGCTGTATACGTTGGTATTAACGACATTAAACACCGCGAATGAAGGACAATTTTTGGGGCAGAAATTATCTTCCGTTTGGGTGCCAGCAAGAACCTTAGCGGGAAGTGCATTATTACTGCCTCAAACTTCAGGTTATTCGACCATCCAAGTCTTTGTGATGTGGTTGGTGGTGCAAGGAGTGGGGTTGGCCGATAATATTTGGGCACAGGCATTAACCTTTCTCCAAAAAGGCGGAGTGATTGTGAACATGTCTCAAAAACCCGTACCCAACCGGAGTAGTGATTCTCTGGATAATGTTTCGAAGCTTTTTCGCTCTCAGGTCTGTCTCCAAGGTTTACAAAACCGCTTGCAGGCTGCCCGTGAAGCCGCTTTGGTCGATGGTTCTGTTTCTATTCCATCACCGGTACCAGATTTGTTTTCCACGATTGATGTGCTCAATCCTGCAGTCAATGATCCACAGTCTGCGGTATTGACGGTTCCTATTCCGAATCTCAAGGGTGTCTTTGCTCCAGGATCTCCAGAGGTGAATGCTTATGGAGCCTTTGATGGCGCTTGTGGAAGTATTACATTGACTAAAACCCCTGGTGCGGCGTCAGCAGTAGGGAGCGACAATCTGTTTTATCGGAATTCCACCGGTCAATTGATTAGTTTGCGTGTGATGGCCGTGCATCAGTTATTGAGTGATTTTAATGCGCCGGCAGGTCAAGCGGTGTCATGGTTGGCATTGCCTCCGGATGTGAGGATCCCGAAAGATATGGGGCAGTGTCCTAGTGGCGCGAAAGTTTGTGATAACAAAAATTGGAATAATGGGCTGCCTGCACTCTTGCCGGGTACCATTTTGCAAAATGGATTTGCCGATTATCAGGGCATCATGCAACCTGCTTTCCGTAATCATGAAAAAAGTCAGCAATGGATTGACCAAGCCAAGAAAAAAGGCTGGATTCTAGCAGGTTCTTATTACTTGAATTTGGCGCAATTGAATGAAAATTTAAAATTGAATTTGGATAAAATGGAGGGGGTGACTTTTGGTGATCCCCTGTCTCCTGAAAAATTTTGTGCGCATCAATCTCCTTTTACCAATTTGGGAGAGAGCAGTACTGGGGTTAAAAACTGTAATTTATTACGTGGTTGGATTTATGAAGCCCCGATGAGCACCTATATTCAATCTGCCATACACTACTTGATGATCGATGCCGTGTGTGCTGATCCGCAGCATCCTTTTGCTCCCCAAAATCCTAACTGTAATCCGGCAAAAGGTGCGGGTGGCAAAACGGGCGTGTCTGGTCTTGCTGCGCGTTTGCTCGATATAGTGACTGGAGGGTTATTCACGGTAGGCCATCAGATGGAGGAGTTGAGAAATGCACATCTCAATGGTAAAAATCCGCTATTAATTTTAACCAACCTGGGTTCTACACTGATTGACGTGGTGACTCGCATTTGGCTCGTGGGTACGCTTTTACTGGTGGTGATTGCTATAGCAACAGGCTCAGTGCCATCGGAAAGCATCAGTAGTGCTCCCATGGTGATGGTGATGTGGTTTATCCCTTTTCTGACATTCTTGATGACGTTGGCGTTTAGCTCTGGCGTATTTTTACTGTATTACATTCCTGCCATTCCCTTTATTATTTTTAGTTTTGCCGCTGTGGGATGGATGATTGGTGTGGTGGAATCTATGGTGGCCGCTCCGATTGTCGCTTTAGGCATGATGCATCCTGAAGGTCACGAAGCTTTTGGGCGAGCAGACAATGCGTTGATGTTATTGTTTAATGTTTTTTTGCGCCCGGGAATGATGGTGATCGGGTTATTTGCCGGATTTATTTTGAGCTATGTGGGCGTTTGGTTGTTGGGTGCTGGATTCTTTGGTGTTCAACACGTCATTCATCATTACAACACCGGATCTGCTTTCCTGTGGTACCCCTTATGCATGGCCATGTTATACACCTACTTTGCTGTACAAGTGGTTTCTCAGGCTTTTGGATTGATTCACCTATTGCCGGATAAAGTTTTACGTTGGCTCTCTGGAGGCGCCCAAGAATCGTTGGGCGGAGAGATGGCTGGACAAACCATGCAGTCAGTCTCTCGTGCCACAGGACAGACAGGGATGCAAGCAGGGCGTGTCATGCCCGATTCTGGAACAAGCCTCTCTTCTCGAGCACGTTGGGACAAAGATGCCATCAAGGATAGTGCGCCATTTAAGAAGAAACAGGTGGATATCGGGTTACAAGAACAACCGACTGCAAGTGGTGCGTCCAATACGGAGGCTGAACAAAAAGCCGGAGGTGAGGATGGAGCACCTGGAGCTGGAGACGATGCGCGATCAAATGATGATGGAGCACCATTGGCCTCTTCTGCTTCACCTGATCACCCCGGTGGAGTACCTTCTGCACCACCATCTTCTCCTTCTGCAACACCACCTCCATCTCCTACCGACGGTCAAGGAGAATCATCAGTGGCGAGTGTACCTAATGACTCTTCTAAGGAACCGGGTGATTCTGAAGATAATGAATCGGATGATGATAAAAAGGACGATGACAAGAAATAACCTTAGCAGAGCGACAGCACCGGAGGTGGCAATGCCTCTTTTTGATCTGATGCTGGCTGGGCTCGGATGAGTTTGTAGAGTTCACTGTGTAGGTTTTCCTTTTTTGAACTCCATTCAAAGGCCGTGAGTTTTCGTTGTGTATAATCATGTTGAATGTCAGCAACACAGTAAATGACAGCGGCCAAGATGGCAATGCCGAGTAATGGCAGGGTGAGTTCATAGACGCTTTGATTAGATAGATTCCAAAGTCCGCTGCCTGCTAAAGAGAAAATGATGAATTGGGCGAGTAAGGCCGCAACAAATACGTAAGTGGCATATTCTTGTCTTAATTTGTATCGACTCAATGCCAGTGTCCAGATCTGTTTCAACGGTTTGTTTGGTGTTTGAAGATTTTTTTTCTCTTCATCGGTGCATAGCACCTCTAAGGATTGAGAGGCCCAATTTTTCCCTTCAGCATTTTTACTCCAAGCATCAGAAAGATAGTTCTCGATTTTCCACATCGCCAATTGTGGAGCAATTAAATGTTGGTAAATGCCTTGGTATAATACAAAAAAGATAATCCCCCAGGTAAAAAAGTTAGAAGCGGCAAAGACTACAAATTGAGGAATGGCATGGTGTACGATTAAAAAGTTGATGCCTTTCACCAATGCGGTATAAATAGTGGCAATGGAAATAGGCGCAATCCAGCACCAGCGCCAATGATGGTTTTCTTTGTATTGTAAATATTGATGATGCAGTACGATGCATTCTACACGCTTTTCATCTGAGCAGCCTTTTTGATCCAACTCTGCGAATAAGTCCCTTGTAAGAGTTTGTCGCGCGAATTCAAGTCTTTTAAAACTTCCATTGAGCAGCTCGCGAATCAGAGCCAGTGCTTTGATGTTGGATCTGGGATTATGTGGGTTGATGGTGCTCATATTTTTTAAATTCATCATTCATAGGCAAATAGTGCCACAAAAAGGCCCGCCTTGCATATGAACGATGAATTTTTGGCGTGATTTCGTCTCCAATATTATGCTTCATAGCCCTGTTAGATCATGAAAAACGTTAGTTTGGAGGAGTGGCGAGCTTCTTTTTTTCATCTCCCTGCCCAATTCAGCGATCAGATGAGTCACGCCCAACCAGTAGTGTGGAGTAGAAATGATTTGTTCTACATGAAGTTACATAAAGTGTAACCTGGTGTAGAGCTTTGCTCAAATCAGATCTAAGCACGGGCTATGCAGGGCATTTTGCAGATAAGCAATATTTTCTTTGAGGGTGAGTTCTTCTTTGGGGCCGCGATTGCCTATCCAGCCGATGCAAGGGATGCCTTGTTGTTCGAGATAATATTCGGTGAGCATGGCATGATTCAAGCAGCCTACTCTCAAGTGGATGACGAGGATCACCGGCCATCCCATCGCGCGTACCCAATCGGCATAGGTTTCTTTATCATTGAGTGGGCACAGGATGCCTCCTGCCCCTTCGATGAGTTGAAAGGTGGCAGGGTGTTCTTCGAGGCATGCAGAGAATACTCTGCTGAGCGTGTCTATGCTCAGCGGTATGGAATAATGGGGGGCGATGGGGCGTGGAGCGACCCAGGGGTTGATGACAGAGAGAGGTGTATGATGTGTGCTGGCTTGTTGTAGTGCTTGGGCGTCTTCATTGATCCAGTGTCCGTGTGTATCTTTTTCTGTGGCTCCACTGGCGATGGGTTTAAAACCTTGTACGGATAATCCTTTTTGTTTTAATCTTTCTAGTAAGCGCACGGACACATAGGTTTTCCCCACATCGGTATCGGTTCCGGCAATGAATACGCGTTTTTTCATGCTGCTCTCCCCCAAAAGCAACCCAGCCTTAAAGAAAGTTCTTGGGGCTGTTGCGCAAAGCATGCTTGCATGCGCTGCCATTGAGTGGGGGTGACCATGCCAGCGCGTTGGCTTTCACGGGTGAGTAACACGCCTTGTTGTTTTAATGTGCGTAGCGCCTCATTCCAAGAGCTCACGGTTTGGGTGAATGTTTGGACTTGAGTGCGGGTAATGGATAGGCCGGCTTGTGTTAACCAACTCTCCCATTGGTGGAGTTCAATGAAGGTGTTGAGAACATCATGCGGACGTATGGTTTGCCAAACATTGCGGATGGGAGAGAGGCTACCGGGCAGAGGAATGCTTAGGGCCCAATGAGCCCTAGGGGATAATACACTGGCCCAATGATGGATGAGTGATGCAGGGTGAGGACTCCAATGCCACACCAAGTTGGCTACCCAACCTCGAAGGGATTGCTTCGGGAAGGGGAGTGCATGCATATCTGCGCATACGCGATGGTGTTTGGATTGAAACAATTGTGTGTGCAAGTCTAACGCGATGCAATGTGCATCGGGGTATTGAGATTGCAGTGCGGAGAAGACGTGGCCACTGCCACTGCCAATGTCTAACAGCGTACCGGATACGCGCACAGGTGCGCCAAAGTGTTCTACTAGATACTGGGCTGATTGTGCTTGTAGATGGCTGTGATGATGATACTCAACGGCTCTGGCAAAACCGAGTGTGTTAAGCATCGGTGTCATTCCATAAAAATTTGACGCGATTGAGCACGCTCGTGACCATCACCCAAGGGGTGACTTGTGTGTGTTGGGCAACGCGCTCAATGGGTAAACCTTCTCCCCATAAGGTGACGGGCTCTCCCACAGTAGCGTTGGGGTGGTCGCGTAAGTCCACAGTGAGCATGTCCATGGATAGTTGGCCGATGAGCGGGCATAGGGTATCTCCGACCAAAACGGGAGTGCCTGGTTTTGCTGTAAATGGATAACCATCACCGTATCCGAAGGTCACAATGCCAATGGGCATATCTTGGGGGCATGAAAAACGTGCGCTATATCCGACAGGATCTTGTGCATGACAATGCTGAATAGCAATGAGTGCAGATTGCAGTGTCATGACAGGCTTTAAGCCTAAATCATTGGCCGTGTGTCCAGGCAGGGGGGAAATCCCATACAACGCCAATCCGGGTCGCACATAATCGTAGTGTTTTTCTGGGAAGTGCCAGAGTGCTGCAGAGTTGCAAAGAGAATATTCGGTGTGAGTCTGAGAGACTAGTGCATCAAAGGCATTGATTTGCTGATAATTGAGAGGATGCTCTCGTTCATCTGCGCAGGCAAAATGAGAGAGGATTCGTAAAGGGGGGAAAAGCTTTGGATGTTCACAGAGTGCTTGGTAATGCTTGAGTGCATCCTTGGGGGGGAAACCCAATCGACTCATCCCTGTATTGACTTTTATCCAGGCATGTAGTGGTTGTGGGAGGGTTGTGGTGTCGAGCCATTCGAGGTGTTGGGGTTGGTGCAGGATCACGTGAAAATCTTGTTGGGCGGCGATGGGCAATTCTTCTGGGGAGAATACGCCTTGGGTGAGCAGGATGGAATTAGAGACACCAGCTTTTCTCAATGCCAGTGCTTCGTCGATACTGGCCACTCCCATGAGGGCGACTTTGCCATTGAGGCGTTTGGCCACAGAGCGCAATCCATGTCCATAGGCATTGGCTTTAATCATCACAATGAGTTTGCTCTTTCCCGCTTGTTGCTGAATAACTTCAAGATTATGCAAAAGGTTTTGGGTGGATAGGCGCGCAAAAGAGGGGCGATTCATTCTAGCACCTCTTGTTGGCGACAAGAAAACCATTGGGGGCCATAATTTAAGACAATCTCTTCATGGGGTTGGATATTTTTTAGCGCAGTGATTTCAAGGCATTGTTGTTCATAGTTGCGTTTGGCGAAAGCATTTTCATGTTCACTGTGATTGTAGAGTGCGCCGTATCCCAGAGGCAATGCTTCTTCTTGGCCCCAAGAGAATAAGTAGGGCGTGAGGAATTGTACCATGCCTTCAAAACACAAGACGGGGCATTTTTCGATAATTTCTCCAGGGGTGAATGCGCGCAGCGCAAAGATGCCTAGGCCTTTTTTTCCTGCGGTGTGCAGATAGATATTAACATTCTCTAGGAGCATTGGTGTTGGAGATTTCATCAGGTGAAATGCTATGGACTCGAAGCATTTTGATGGATTGGGGATCGCTATGCAAGACTTCGATGGCCACATGCTCACATCGTAATCCGATTGGATGCTGGGGAATTTCTTGCAACTGGGCCAATACCCAAGCGCCAATGGTTTTGGCTTTGGTGTTGGGTAGTAGAATATCGAAGCGTTCTTCTAATTCTCGCAGTGTGGCTCTGGTGGTGACCAGATAACTGCCATCGTCTTGGAGTTGCCACTCTGGGGAGAGGGGGGTGCGATCAGTGGTGAATTGCCCCACCATTTCTTCAAGAATGTCTTCTAGGGTGACCAGACCTAAGATTTCACCATATTCATCGACCACAAAGCCCATACGGGCTTTGGCTTGACGAAAGCGTAAAACTTGCTGGCTTAAGCGAGAACCTTCTGGCATGAAGCAAGGGGGGTCGAGTAACTGTTCCAATCGTTCTTTGTTCAATTCATTTTCGCTTAAATCATAGAGAGCGCGGCGCACCACTAGGGTGCCTAGAGGTTCATCCAGACTGTCACGATAAACGGGAAGTCTGGCAAAGGCGCTGCTGGCGATTTGTTTGGTGATGTCTTCCCAGTCATCATTCATGTCAAGGCCTTGGATGAGGTTTCTGGGAATCATGACTTCTTCGATTTGGCGATCCATCAGGTCTAGGGTGCGGATCAGCATGTCACGCTCATGATGGGCAAATAGGGGGGTGGGATCAGAGAGTGCCCCCCGCAATTCATCGGGATGTAGGGTATTGGAATGATTGGTGGGATTGAAGCCTAAGAGGCGCAAACATCCATTTACAAAGCCATTGGCTAGAAAAACTACGGGATATAGGATTTTCAACAGCCATTTGAGCGGGTAGGCCGCAAGAAAGGTGACTTGTTGAGGATATAGTGCTGCCAATGATTTGGGGCCAATCTCCGCAAAAATGAGTATGATCAATGTCAGTGAGGTGGAAGCAATGGGTAGCATCAATGGATCATCACCAAAATAATGCTTGGCCGCTAATACAAAGATCATGGAGAGCAGGTTGTTTGCCAGTGTGCTCCCAATCAGGATGATCCCCAAGAGGCGATCGGGGCGTTCAAGCAAGTGTAGCGCCAGCATGGCGGGTCGATGTCGGGTCTGGGCCAAGTGCTTTAGGCGATAACGATTTACCGACATGAGACCCGTCTCTGCACTTGAGAAAAAACCAGCGACCAAAAGCAGTCCAAATAGAAGCAGCAGCAAGCTGATGGGATCATGCATCATGCTTTTATGATAGTGGATTTGTTGATGGTGGGGAAGTATTCTGTTATCTCTGCCCCACCTGTCTCCCCCACCTGTCATCCCCGCGAAAGCGGGGATCTATCTAAGCT
>CAYGKN010000046.1:0-12031 GCA_964350565.1 uncultured Gammaproteobacteria bacterium | reverse complement strand
CCCCACCTGTCATCCCCGCCCCACCTGTCATCCCCGCGAAAGCGGGGATCTTTACAAGCCAGGTCAGATCCCCGCTTTCGCGGGGATGACAGGGTATTTCGCGGGGATGACACCACTACCCCACTTCTTGTACGATAAAAACAGTTGAGAGGAGAGTGCGACATGAGCACAGAGGTAGGTTCCATACAAGAGCGTTGGAGTGACTTTGAGCAGGCTTTAAATGAGCGAATCATTGGTCAGAAGGGGTTGATCCGAGGATTGTTGGTGGCGCTATTGGCCAAAGGACATCTGTTGGTGGAGGGGGCGCCGGGGTTGGCGAAGACGTCAGCCATTAAAACGTTGGCGGCTCATTTGCACCTGCATTTTCATCGTATTCAATTCACGCCGGATTTGCTGCCTTCGGATTTAACCGGTGGAGACATTTTCAATGTCAAAACCCAATCTTTTGAATTCATTCCAGGGCCATTGTTTCATGAATTGATTTTGGCGGATGAAATTAACCGTGCCAGTGCCAAAGTGCAATCGGCGCTGTTAGAAGCGATGGCGGAGCGGCAGATTACTGTGGGGCGAGAGACGTATGTGTTACCAGAGACTTTTCTTGTGATGGCCACTCAAAACCCCATGGAGCATGACGGCACGTATCCCTTGCCCAAAGCGCAATTGGATCGCTTCTTGTTGCAGATTCAGTTGGATTATCCAGACATGGAGGCAGAGCGTGCCATTGTGGCATTGCATCGAGAAGAGCGTGCACAGGCGCCAGTGGCGCATCACCTCTCACCCAACTTATTATTGGAAGGACAAAAAGCCGCAAGGGCTACCCCCTTATCTTCTGCATTGGAGGACTATGTCATTCGTTTGGTGATGGCGACCCGGGATCCTCATCGCTATGCACCAGAGTTGGGGCCTTGGGTGGAGCATGGGGTCTCGGTGCGGGCCACATTGGCATTGTTGGAAACTTCCAAAGTGCATGCTTGGTTAGCGGGTCATGAATTTGTGACCCCTGCGGATTTACAGGCTATGCTGGGACCTGTGTTGCGCCATCGCATTGGTGTGAGTTTGGCGGCACGTGCTCAAGGAATGGGGGCAGACGATATTCTCTCGGCGTTGGTGAAAGCCATTCCACTGCCGTGAGAGAGTCTGCCACAACGATTTCCCCATCGGAATGGCCATCGCTAGAGTCTTTGGCGATAAACACCCCGGCTCCTTTTGTGCCATATCCAGGAAGCGCGCAGGGCATGTGGCTGGATGATGAGTTGAATCACCACTGGCATTTGCGCCCCTTTAGAGCGGGCGATCGCATGCGCATGATTCATTGGTCGGCGAGTGCTAAAGCGGGGCAGTGGTATGTACGAGAGGGACTGGGCAGCCAAACCGAAGGCCTGACAATCATACGATCTTTACAGCCTTCGATGAATTTTGGAACGCGTGGGCAGCTCAAGCATTGTCTTGCAGGAAGAGTCGCACTGGTGTGGGCATTCATCGCGAAGCGTTGGAGGCAGCCTCTGAGCGTGGTGGAATGGGGACAGCCTTGTTTGTCTTGGAAAATGGGTCCAGGCGATGAGGGGTTGCATCGTTTAACTACGATGACAGTGCGTGGACAAACTTTTGAGCCGACATTGGCAGATTGGTCATCGGCATTGTCTCATAAAAAATACGTGGTTTTCATCACCGATGGTTATGATTGCCCAACCGATCCACAATGGTGGCAGCAATACGCTGCTCGTGTCACGACCTATTGGATTCAAGATCCATTAGAGCAAGCCTGGCCCAGTGAAACACTGCCAATTGAGTGTGGGCATGCATCAGGGTGGCAGATGGCATCGAGTCAGTCGATAAAAGATTGGCAAAGAGCCTTAAGCACACGTATTCAGGCGCAACAGCAGGCCCTATCCTTGTTCGGTGAGCTGCACAGGCTCAGCACAGCAGAATCACTAATGGAGCAGTGGTATGCTGGATGAGTTAAGAGATATCCATTTGCCTCTTGCACCCCATCCAGAATGGGGATGGTTATTGGGAGGGTTGTGTGTGCTGGGTGTGCTGTGTTTATTCGCTTGGAAAGTTTTCCAACAACCTTGGATCAGAGATTGGCATTGGCGTCGGCGTTGGTTGAGCGCCTTATCCAAACCACAACACATTAGTGAATTGAGCCAATTGCTCAGAGCTGCTGCCATTGAGCGTTATGGTTCGCCGGTGTATGGCTTGTGGGGAGAGACGTTTTCTCAATTTTTAGAGGCCAAGGCGCCGCATGTGATTTTTCAAGATCCTTTGGGAGAGAGGTTATTGTGGGTGAACTATGACTCCCGCCTAGAAGGCCTGGTATTCGATGAGATGAAACAACGAGTGAGACGATGGTTAGTGCAGGCCAATTAGCATTTTTTGCACCGCAGTGGTGTTTTTTATTCTTACTGCCTTGGTTGGTGCATCGTTATTTCCCAAGGGCTCAGAGAGGGGGAGTGGCATTGCGTGTGCCTTTTCTACCCGCCAATGTCGTGAGAACTAAAAAACAGGGCATTCCTTTTTGGGTGGTGTGTGTGCTCCAAGGCGGATTGGTGTTGTGCGCCATGAAGCCGCATTGGCGCGTTTCTACAGCGCCCTCGAATCGCGCACATCACGATTGGTTATTGGCAGTGGATTTATCGTCAAGCATGCAAACACCTGATGTGCAAATCAATGCTCAAGAGCACTCCCGCTTGGATGGTGTAAAGTTTTGGTTGCATCGATTGCTCGAGGCACATCCTGGCGATCGTTTTGGTTTATTGGTGTTTGGGACTCAAGCCTACATGGAAGTACCATTGACCTATGATCACGCCAGTGTGGATTATTTTGTCGATGAAATGGCGGTGGGGATGTTGGGAGAAAAAACGGCATTGGGAGATGCCATTGCTATTGGTGTAGATCGATTGGTGATTCAAGCCAGTGACGAACGGATTTTATTGTTGCTCACCGATGGGGTGAGCAATGCTGGCACGCATGCTAAAGAGGCCGCATTGCGTGCGGCTCAGCAGCGTGGTGTTGAACTCCACGTGGTGGGCGTGGGGACCGGGCAAGTGCGAGAGTTTCAATGGCAAGGTCAAGCCGTGACTTCAACGCCATTGGCCGATGCAGAATTAAAAGCACTAGCGAGGGATACCGGAGGGCATTATTTTTCTGCGAGCAATGAAAAAGATTTCGATTCACTTTCTGCGTGGATGTCGAATCGTCATGGGCACAGTGGCATCAGGCGCATGGGGCAATGGCAAGATTTAAGCCCTTGGGTGCTGCTGTTGGTGTTGGTGATTTGGAGTGGAGTGATGCTCAATGTTTGCTGGTCTAGACGCTAAGGATTTGATTCTCTTCAGCTGCATTCTCGTATGGGGAATGGTTGCATGGTGCTTGTTGTGTCGTCGAGAAAAACCTTCTCGTTGGATGGCCTATTGCGACCCCGCTCTCTGGGCGTATGCGCAAACCAGAATACCAAGAAATCGCTGGTGGGTGTGCGGATTGCTGTTGCTCTGGGCTGTTTCCATAGGCTTGTGTGCATGGGGTTTTCGCGCTGAGCAAAGGGAATCTCGTGCAGCCGTGGTGTTATTGGAATTATCTTCTGAAATGCCGAGCACCGCCTTGTCGCAGGCCAAACAGGCAATCCATGATTGGATAGTCCAACATCCCAATACACGAATTGCTTTGCTCGTGTTTAGCAAGAGAGCTTTTGTGATAGCTCCCTTGACGCTCGATCACGACACCTTGGATTTTCTCTTGCCGCAGTTGCAGACAGATATTATGCCTGTAGCAGGGGCGGATATCGGCAGAGGATTGCAGTTGGCCAAACGTTTACTCAATAATGCTGGTGAACCCCATGGCCAGATGTGGCTGCTGACCACCCATGCCGCAAGTGCAAAAGATATTCAGGTGGCAAGAGAATTGATTGCGCAGGGGAACCTGGTGCAGGTGACGGGCTTGGGAGATGAGCGCAAGCCAGAAACAGTGCATTCTTGGGAATTGTTGGCGCGAGCTTGTTGTCATTCCCGCGAAAGCGGGAATCTTTTCTATTCTGTCACCCCCGCCTCCTCTGTCATCCCCGCGAAAGCGGGGATCTTCTCCGCATTCGTAAAGATCCCCGCTTTCGCGGGGATGACAAGGTATTTCGCGGGGATGACAAGGTATTTCACTGGGATTGCATACCTCTTGCTTGCGCTATTTGCCGCTCTCGGTGCCAGACGGGGATGGTGTCGATAGAGTTGTCCGGAATCTTTTTCTAGCATGGGAGGATGAAAGTGTTATCTCATGTATTTTTGCTGCTGTTGTGTATGGAAACGGTGGGTTTATTTATCCCTCAGCGGAGCACCTCACAACCGTCTATTACTATTCCTGCAACAGCGACCTTGCCGAAACTGCCGCAGTGGAAGCGCTATGCCTGGAAGCAATTGCACTGGCGGGATGGGAAGCTTATTGGTTTCGAGGATAGGGTGTTGAAGGAGGAGGTGAACCGTACCTCGGGGTGCCTGTTGGAGAAGGGAGAGGTGTTATGCTCTCAAGGATAAGAACCGTTGGTTTCTGAGTGCATGGGCACCACAAAATGCCTAAGCTGATGAGTAGCGCGGCGGCACATAAACTCGCACAGATGGCAGGTTGAAGGCAGAGTGTAGCGAAGTGCAATAACGGTTGGTGCTGGATGGCATCGATAATGAATCCCAGAATGAGTACCCCGAGAGCAATGCTTATAGCGGGCAGTATGCAGATAACAAAGAAGTTAGGAGTCATGGGCAATGGTTTGTCTTCTGTTATCTCTGGTCTGGAGGTGATGGTAGAAATTTCCTCGAAAAATTCATCAGGGGCTATCCTCCTCAAACCCTTTGGTGTAGTAGCACTGAGGATTGAGTCTGCGTTTTCATCATAGCCCATGTTTGGCCCCACCTGTTCCTCACGTCCTTGAAAAATTGTGTTACCATAACATTTTTAGGGGGCATTATGCAACGAGTGAGTGTACTACTGGGCAGTCAGTGGGGAGATGAGGGCAAAGGCAAGGTGGTGGATTGGTTGGTGCATCAGCACCAAATCGACTGGGTGGTGCGTTTCCAGGGGGGGAATAATGCGGGTCATACGCTCGTGACCCCTCATGGGAAATTGGTGTTGCGTTTGCTGCCCTCAGGGATGCTCCATCCCAAAGCCCGTTGTCTTCTTGGCAATGGGATGGTAATTAACCCATTAGCATTGCTAGAAGAAATTGAACAGCTCGAAGAGTGGGGAATCCCTTTGGCGGGTCGATTGCACCTCGCTGCCAATGCGTCATTGTTAATTTCCACGCACATGGATATTGATTATGCTAGAGAATCTTCTCGCAACCCCATTGGGACGACCCGTCGAGGAATTGGGCCGGCTTATGAAGATAAAATTGCGCGTCGGGCGTTGAGAGTGGGCGATTGGCTGGATAAAGACTTATTTGATGAGAGGCTTTCATCGTTGTTGCAATACCATCGCTCTGTTCTTTCCGCTTTCGGGGTTTCCATGACGAGTGAGGCGGAAATACGTGAAAAGCTTTGGGCGGTGCGAGAGAAATTATTGCCGCTGGTCGTTGATGGAGTATCAACACTGGCCCAAGCGAAGGCGAAGGGAGAGCGGATATTATTTGAAGGGGCGCAGGGCACATTTTTAGATGTGGATCAGGGCACGTATCCTTATGTGACGTCTTCGAATACGAGTGTGGCTGGAGTGGCCAGTGGTACAGGTTTTCCTCCAGGAGAAGTGCAAGCGGTGTTTGGATTGGTGAAGGCTTATACCACTCGCGTGGGTGAAGGGCCTTTCCCGACGGAAGATCATGGGGAGTCGGGTCGTTGGTTGGCTTCCCAGGGCAATGAATTTGGTTCGGTGACAGGTCGTCCGCGACGTTGTGGTTGGTTGGATTTGCCTTTAATCCGGCGTGCGCATCAACTCAATCATTTTGAAGCCTTGTGTTTGACGAAATTGGATGTCTTGGATGGACTCTCAGAAATTCCGGTGTGTGTGGCCTATGAGAATGAGGACTGGCGTTTGGGGTTGTCCCATATGAAACCGGTTTATCAGAAACTACCGGGTTGGTCAGAGTCTGTGAGTGGGGCAACCCGCTTTGAGGCACTACCCGAGGCAGCACAAGCTTATGTGAAATTCATAGAAGAGTCTTTGGGTGTATCCATTCGTTGGATTTCAACGGGAGCGGAGCGGGATGCAATGATTGAGCGATGAATCAGACTCTAGAAAAACAGACTATGCATTTATTGGAAGTGGGCCAGGAAGTGTTGCGCACTGAATCATTGGCGCTGTCTGCACTCGCTGAGAGGTTGGATGACACTTTTCTGCAAGCGTGCGCGGCCTTAAGGGGTATTGCGGGTCGCGTGGTGGTTTCTGGAATGGGCAAATCTGGGCATGTGGGTCGCAAAATCGCTGCGACTTTGGCCAGCACTGGAACGCCAGCATTTTTCATGCATCCCAGTGAAGCGCATCATGGAGATGTGGGAATGGTGACTTCTGATGATGCCTTGTTGGCCATTTCTTATTCTGGAGCGGGTGCGGAGTTGAATTCCTTGTTGCCGTTGCTCCGAGCGCAGGGGGTGTTGACGGTGGCGATGACGGCATCCGCTCAATCGGGCCTTGCTCAAGCGGCAGATTACTGTTTGGCCTTTGGCTCACAAAAAGAGTGCGAGCCATTGCCGTTTGTACCGACCACCAGTACCACAGTAACATTGGCTTTGGGTGATGCATTGGCATTGAGTTTGGCGACCTCTCGAGGGTTTAGTCAGCATGATTTTGCCAAGAATCATCCGGGTGGTGCTTTGGGGCGTCGGTTGTCGATGCGGGTATGTGATTTGATGCATGCTGGAGAGGGCAGAGCGATGGTGGGTGCAGATAGTCATTTGCAGCAAGCCTTGTTGGAAATGACTCAAAAGCGTTTGGGGTTGGTGGTGATTGTGGATGACAAAGAGCGTGTGTTGGGACTGTTTACCGATGGAGATTTGCGTCGTGCGTTATTGTCAGGATCTGATTTATCCACACCCATAGAAAGGCTGATGCAGACTGCTCCAAAGCATATTGCGCCAGATGAATTGGCTTGGCAAGCCTTAGTGGATATGGAGCAGCACAAGATTACCAGTCTATTGGTGACTGGTGAGAGTCAGCAGTTGCTGGGTGTGATTCACATGCATGATTGTTTAGCGCAGGGGTTAGCTGTATGAAAATATCGCCGGCTCGTTTAAGAGAAATCGCTTGGTTGATCTGTGACATTGATGGGGTATTAACCGATGGTCGTTTGTGGTTAGATGCCAATGGCAAAGTGAGCAAATCTTTTGATGTTCAAGATGGCCTAGGTATTAAAGCGGTATTGCGTCACGGATTGCGTGTTTCATGGGTGAGTGGTGGTACGAGTGAGGTGGCTTATCATCGTGGAAACATGTTGGGTGTTGAAGACATTCATTTGGGCGTGGGTGATAAACTTGCTGTGGTGGATGAATTGCGACAGGCCTATGGGATGAAATGGTCACAGGTGGCTTACATCGGTGATGATTTTGTGGATTTAACAGTGATGCAAAAAGTGGGGATGGCAGTGGCGGTTCCCAATGCCATCGAAGAAATTAAGAGTATTGCGCATGTATGCACGCAGTGCGCTGGAGGGCATGGGGCAGTGCGTGAATGGTGTGATGCTTGGTTGCGGGCCAAAGATGATTAAACAAACGCTACAGTTGTGGCAAGTGATGCTTTGGTGGGGAGTGATCATTGGCGTATGGATGTGGGGGCAATATTGGATTCAGAGTCACAGTATCTGGCCAGCTCGATCTGTGGGCGAGCAAGTCTTTGCTAAGGGATTGGATTTGCAACACTGGTCCAAGGGCAATCCCAGAGCGGATTTTCGTTTAGAAGCACAAGCGGGCACTTACGATGACAAAGGGGAGCTGCGTCTCTCTGAGCCCGTGTTGTGGCATGAGACGTGGAAAATCTCGAGCCATGCGGCGCGTTACGTGGGTGAGGATGCGAAGGTATTGTTTGATAGTACGGTGCAGTTACGACATTTGGGGGCGTCTGCTTGGTTGCTCACTTGCCCGACGCTCACGTATTTTCCTGATGAGGGTCGTGTGCAGACCGACTCGCGTTGTCAGTGGCATTATGGTCCTTGGGATTTACAAGGAGATTTTCCTCGAGGAAGCATTCCTTTAGAAAAACTTTCTTTTGAGCATTTTCATTTGCATTATCGGGGGAGAAACAATGCTGCGCACTGAACATCTGAAAAAAGTGTATACCAGTCATGTGGCGGTGCATGATCTCTCACTCACGGTTCCTCCGGGGAAAATTGTGGGATTGCTCGGACCCAATGGGGCGGGCAAAACGACGGGGTTTTATTTAATTGTGGGGTTGATTCGTCCCACAGAAGGAAAAGTGTTTTTGGATGAAAAAGATATTTCTCACTTAACGATGGCCCATCGCGCAAGAGCAGGTTTGGGGTATTTGCCACAAGAGGCTTCAATTTTTCGAGGCTTGTCGGTGAAAGATAATATTTTAGCAGTGCTGGAATTAAAAAAATTGGAAGAGCATGAACGGCGTTCACAATTAGACACCATTCTTTCTCAATTGGGATTAACCGCAATACAAGAGCGCCTAGGCGTACAACTTTCTGGGGGTGAGCGTCGTCGTGTAGAAATTGGCAGGTTACTGGCCCAGCGTCCCCGTTATGCCTTACTGGATGAACCCTTTGCAGGAGTCGATCCCATTTCGGTGAGCGAGTTGCAATTGCTCATTCGTTTTTTGGCAGATGAGGGAATTGGTATTTTGATCACCGATCACAATGTTCGAGAAACGCTAAGCATTTGTGACCAAGGCTATATTGTGCATCAAGGCGCTGTGATCGCCGAAGGCTCTCCCAATGAAGTGATGAACAATGCTCGCGTGCGTGCCACTTATTTAGGGGAAGATTTTTCTTTGTGAGTTCCTTCACCTTTGTCATTCCCCCGCGTGCGCGAGGGCAGGCTCCGCGAACACGGGAATCTTACTGTTATTATCATTTATCAACTCCTCATCCCGGCGCTTTGCGCACGGCAAGAGGGATCATGCGTCATTGAGGGTGATACCGTTCAATGTTTTTTTAACTGACTCAATGGAAAGCCTTCGATATGGCGTTTGGTCGTGAGCAGCAGGATATCGATCGAGGGTTCGCAGGGGAGGGTGTGATGCTCGATCAGTAAGATTTTTAATCCCATGGGGGTGAGGTATTTTTGCAACTCTGAAGGGGTGAGTGTGGCTGGCATGGCGAGAATCAAGTGGCCATCCAGGGCGAGTTTCTGAATTTTCTCGGGAAGCCATTCGTGCCAGGCAGGATCACCGAGGCAGTGTCCGTAGAGGCATGGGGCATGAGGCAGGTGAGATTGCTCCCAAGAGAATGCGGGGAGGCCTAAGCAGTTGGCTACCGAGCGCATTAAACTGTCCAACATGGAACGTTGTTCACAAGAGAGTTGTCCGTGCATGGCTGTTAGGCTGTAGAGAGAGGTGTATTTAGAGGCTAGCATGTTTTTTCCCTATTCACTAGTGCCAGTAGCTTGTTTGTTTTGTCGATCTCAAACGCGAGAAGGGATGGTGTGCACCGTCTGTTTATGGGCATTGCCTTGGGCTTTAGGTCTTTGTGTTCCATGTGGATCATTGCTACCCCACACCTGTGAAGCTCCAGGGGAGCGTTTCTGTGCTTTGTTTTATTATGCCCTTCCCATTCGAGAAGCCATTCACGCTTTTAAATTTCGTCAGCAATGGTATTGGGGGAGATTTTTTATTCGATTGTTGTCTAGTGTGTTGCGGGCGATGTATCGTCCACCTTACCCAGTATTATTGCCCATGCCCATGAGTGTAGAGCGACTTCAATCTCGAGGACGCGATCACTGTCAGTGGTTAGCCAGACGCCTGGATTGGCCATGGGTAGGAGATGCCTTGCTCAAAATACGTGATACGCCTCCTCAGCACCAATTACGTGGACATGCACGTTCTAGATTGAGTGCCAAACATTTTGCATGGAGAGGCTCGAGGTTGCCCAGGCATTATGTGTTATTCGATGATGTGGTGACCACAGGGCACACCTTATCCGCGGCGAAAGGGGTGATTCCTGCCGGTTCTAGGGTGGATGTGCTGGTGATTGCCAAAACCCTTGTCAAATCGAGGTAATTGCCTCACGATATAGAAAAAGGATGAGAAATATGTCTGATACGCCTACCCATCAGCGTCGTGTGCGCCTCATGGCCGCTCTACCCGAATCGGCAGTGGCTGTGATCCCTGCTCTTTCCCCAGTCATTCGCTCTAAAGATGTCGATCATCCTTTTGGAGCGTATACAGATTTTTATTACCTCGTGGGTGCTCATATCCCTGGTGCTGTGCTAATTATGGATACGGTCCAACAGCAAGTCTCATTATATGTTGACCCGTTTAATGAAAAGTTGGCCCAATGGTCAGATATCACCTGGCATTTGGGCAATGTGAAGACCTTGGGCATAGAAAATGCTTGTCCACTCGATGAGTTTTTTACTGATTTAACTGCTTTATTAACACGTTCACCACGAGTGCTGTATAGTCCCATTGGTGCATGGCCGCGATTGGATGTTTGGTTATTGGAACATTTTCCTCATTGGCGAGATCGAAGTCGGCGTTCTCAATTCTCTCCATCGGGTTGGTCGGATATCAGTCCGTTGATCGCACGTGAGCGTTTAATCAAAGATTCCTCAGAAATCCAGCATTTGAAACAGGCAGCTACGTGGACGGTGTTGGCACATCAAGCATGGCGTCAGCAAGTGGATGTGGGTGTCAATGAATCTCTCGGAGAGGCTCACTTTGTGCATCAATCTTATTTGCAAGGCCAAGGGGGGTATCTGCCTTATCCACCGATTGTGGCCGGTGGTTCTCATGCTTGCTGTTTGCACTACCAACGCAACGATACCGATTTACGTGATGGTGAATTGTTGTTAACCGATGCAGGGTTGAGTTGTGAAGGGTATGCTGCTGATGTCACAAGAACGTATCCGGTCAATGGCCAATGGTTGCCAGAACAAAAAGCCATCTTCGATATTGTCGAGTCGGCATTTCAAGCGGGTGCAAAAGAACTGTATCCAGGCAGCCATTGGATAAAAGTCGAAATGGCTGTGCAAAAAGCATTGCTCGAGGGCTTGGTTGCAGAAGGGATCCTATGTGGAGATATCGATACCTTACAAGAGAGTAAAGCGTATCAACCCTATTATATGCACGGAGCCGGTCATTGGTTGGGTTTAGATGTTCATGATGTGGGAGCTTATTATGAGAATATCGAGCGACCCACGTTGTTTCAAGAAGGCATGGTCGTGACCTTGGAGCCTGGTTTGTATTTTGCCATGCCCGGTTCACCTTATAGTGGAATCGGGGTGCGCACAGAGGATGATTTATTGATCACTGCAAACGGCCATGAAAATCTCACAGCAGCATTGCCGCACGACCTCAGCACATGAATCACGATGAACGCTGGATGCAAGAAGCACTCTCTTGTGCCGCTTATGCCGGCACCTGTGGGGAAGTACCCATTGGTGCGGTGTTAGTGAAAGATGCACGTCTGATTGCACGCAGTCAAAATGGCTGTATTGCTCGACACGATCCTTGTGCCCATGCAGAAGTCTTAACACTGAGGGCCGCAGGCCAGGTGCTGCATAACTATCGCTTGCTAGACACGACCTTGTACGTCACCCTAGAACCTTGCCTGATGTGCTTGGGTGCGATGATGCATGCGCGCATCGCACGCTGTGTATTCGGCGCTTGGGATCCAAAGCGCGGTGCGTTAAGCTGCCACCCTGAAGTGAAGGTGCCTTTTGTCATCAAAGGAGGGGTCCTTGAAATGGCGTCTGTAGAGTTGCTGCAAACCTTTTTTCAACAACGGCGTTAGTCGGGATTGCCATCCCCGCCCCTTCTGTCATCCTCGCCCCTTCTGTCATCCCCGCGAAAGCGGGGATCTTCTCTGTTTTGAGAAAGATCCCCGCTTTCGCGGGGATGACAAGGGAATTCGCGGGGATGACAAGGGAATTCGCGGGGATGA
>CAYGKN010000045.1:0-12080 GCA_964350565.1 uncultured Gammaproteobacteria bacterium | reverse complement strand
GTGACAGGGTTTTGGGGGGTGACAGGGTTTTGGGGGGCGACAGGGTCCCTAGGAAAAAATTTATTTATAATATGACAAAACAGCTTGGCGGTTTGTTTGGTGTCATAGAGTGCGCTGTGGGCATTCTGTGGTTCAAAGCCAATGTGTGCGGCCACGCAGGCTTTGGCCAATACGGTTTCTCCGAAAGCCGCCGCAGCTAGTGTGGCGGTGTCAAAAGTGGTGAATCGATGAAAAGGAGAGCGCTCGATGTTCAAACGCTTTTGGGCAGCTTGTAGGAAGCTTAAATCGAATTGGGCATTGTGACCCACCAAAACAGCTCTGGAGCATTGTGTGGCGGGTAGGAGCTTGCTGACCCAGTCGAATAAAGAAGAAATTGCAGTGGATTCACTGATGGCGAATCTTAAAGGGTGATGGGGGTCGATTCCTGTGAATTCCAATGCACTTTGTTCAAGATTCGCCCCATCAAAGGGGATCACATGTTCATGGAAAGCCTCCCCAATACCGATTTGGCCTGGGGGCTGCCATTGAATCGCCAATGCCGCAATCTCCAGTAAGGCGTCGGTGTGAGGATTAAATCCACCGGTTTCGACATCAACCACAATAGGTAGAAATCCTCTAAAACGTTTATGCAGCATCCTGTGTCGGCAATAAAAATGCATATTCTACTTGAAGTTGAGCCAATAAGCAAAACTGGGTGTTTGGGAGAAGTTGTCCTATTCTGATAAAAAGGAGGATTGTGGGAGGACACATGTCTGTGAATATAGATTGCCCAGCGAGTATGACCATTGCGCATCTGGGTGCACTTTCTGAAAAATGGGCACCCTTTTTGCATAACAATGACAATATTGTGATCCGTGCAGAGGCAGTCACTCAAATGGATACCGCTGGTTTACAGTTTTTGTTGGCTTTTTTAGAGCAGGCGAAAAAAGAAGGAAAACGTATTGTGTTGACGAATTTTTCTAGTGAGTGTCTTTCTCACGCGCATCAATTGGGTTTGGCGCATAGGTTTGAAGACTATTTGGGAGACTAATGGATGGTTAAAATTCTAGCAGTGGATGATTCGCAGTCGATGCGGCAAATGGTGGGTTACGTCTTAAAATCTGCAGGTTATGAAGTTGTGGAGGCTGAAGATGGGCAGGAAGCCCTAGAATGGGCAGAAAAGAATTTGGTGGATTTGGTGCTTACAGATGTCAATATGCCGAGAATGGATGGCATTACCTTAGTGGGGAAACTGCGAGAGCTCTCCGATTATCAATACGTGCCGATACTAGTCTTGACAACAGAATCTGGGGATGACAAAAAAATGGCAGGCAAAAAAGCAGGTGCAACCGGGTGGATTGTGAAGCCTTTTGATCCACAAAAATTGCTAAAGGCCATCGAGAGAGTATTGGGTTGAGAACATTATGGATTTATCACAATTTCATGCAGGATTTTTTGAAGAAAGTTTAGAGCTTCTCGAGGAGATTGAAAATATTTTAGTCGGCCTAGAGATCGAGAGTGTTGAGGCAGAAACCATTAATACCATTTTTAGAGCAGCACACTCTATTAAAGGGGGGAGTGGCACTTTTGGTTTCACTCAAATTAGCCAATTTACTCATGTGATGGAAACTTATTTAGACAAAGTCCGGGATGGGGAGAGAACATTAACTCGAGATGCCGTTGATATATTGTTATCTTCCATCGATTGCATTCGTGGAATGATTGAAGATGTGAAATGCCAACAAGACATTGATGAAGAAGTTTCAAAAGAGTTATTGAAGAAAATTAACGCGTTGATCGATGAGGATGCACCCACCTCAAAAGAGGCGCCCAAAGAAAGTGCATCCCAAGAAGCCAGTGATGATGAATTACAAGCCCTCTTTGATAGTATTTCTTCCAGTGATGAGGGTGCAGACTCACCATTTGCCGGTAAAGAAGGTTTTTTTATTCATTTTCAACCCAAAGCAGAATTATTGTCTCAGGGCAATGATCCCATTCGCATTTTTAGAGAATTAAAATCGATGGGAAATCTCTCTTTGTATGCAGATCTTTCGAAGCTGCCTGATTTTCAAGCGTTAAAACCAGATGTCTGTTATCTTTCTTGGAAATTATATTTAGAAACCCAGGTGACTCAGGAGCATTTAGAAGAAAATGTATTTGATTGGGTGCTAGATGTCTGTGAAATCACTTTTCAACCATTAAACAGCATCACTGAATCCCCTGCGATGATCAATCTTTCTGAAGAAAAAAAAGAGAGCTCAGAAGAAAAACCAGAGAAATCAGCTAAACCACCAGAGGAAAAAATTGAAGAAAAACCCGTCAAAAAGCCACCGACTCTCAAAGAGAGTGCTTCGATTCGTGTGCCGATTGAAAAGGTGGATGAGTTGATCAATATGGTAGGAGAGTTGGTGATTACTCAATCAATGTTGGGGCAGTTGATAGAAAATTTTGATACCAATGCCTTGATGAGTTTAAAGCAGGGTGTGGTGCAATTAGAGCAAAACAGCAGGGAATTACAAGAAAGTGTCATGAGAATTCGAATGATGCCCATCAGCACGGCCTTTAATCGATTTCCTCGATTGGTGAGAGATAGCAGTCGAGCATTGGGTAAAAAGGTTGATTTAAAGATTTCTGGAGAAAGTACTGAGCTGGATAAAACCGTGATTGAGAAAATTGGTGACCCATTGGTTCATCTGGTTAGGAATTCGATGGATCATGGTATCGAAAAACCAGAAATAAGAAAGCAAAATGGAAAATCAGAAACAGGTACGATACATTTAAATGCTTTTCATCAAGGGGGAAATGTCATTATTGAAATTGCCGATGATGGTGGCGGATTAAATAAAGATAAAATTTTAGCTAAAGCTGAAAAAAATGGTTTGATTCATCCAGGAGAACAGATTGCAGATGAACAAATATGGAATTTGATTTTTCACCCTGGTTTCTCGACTGCGGATGTGGTGAGTGACATCTCTGGTCGAGGTGTGGGAATGGATGTGGTGAAGAAAAACATTCATAGTTTAGGTGGGGGAATTGAAATTCAATCTAAATTGGGGGAAGGAACGAAAATATCGATTCGTCTTCCGCTGACTTTGGCCATATTAGATGGACAATTATTATTTGTCGGAGATCAAATCTATATTATTCCATTGCTCTCTATTCTAGAGACGATACAAATTCAAAAGAAAGAGTTAAGTTTTATCGCGTCGAAAGGAGAAGTGTATTATTTGAGAAATGAGTATATTCCTGTCATTCGATTATATGAACTCTTTGATCTAAAACCTCGTTCGGAAAATTTAGAAGATAGTTTTCTGGTGGTTGTGGAATTAGATCGTCGGAGATATGGCTTGGTGATTGATGAACTCAGTTCTCAGCAGCAAGTGGTCATTAAAAACTTAGATGAGAATTACAAGAGCATTCAAGGAATTTCAGGGGCAACCATTCTGGGGGATGGGCGTGTGGCGCTAATCATTGATGTTTCCGGGATTGTGAGACTGGCCTCTGAGAAAAGTAGGGGAAAAAAACGAGTTGAGATAGCAGCACAAGGAGAATGTCATGGAGCTTGAACAAGAAGAGAAAAAAATATCCACCTCAGAATCTCATCAATATTTAACATTCTTTATGAATCATGAAGAGTATGGCGTCGATATATTGAGTGTGGTAGAAATTCGCGGTTGGGAGAAAGTAACTCCTCTTCCTTCTGCGCCAGAGTTTATCAAAGGAGTGATTAATTTGCGGGGAACCATTATCCCAATCATGGACTTAAGGTCCTTATTTTCGATTGAAGAAAAAGAAAAGACCACAGAGACTGTGATCATTGTATTGCAACATTATCAAGAAAACAAGAAAAAATTAATGGGTATTGTTGTGGATGCGGTGTCTGAAGTGTATTCCATTCTGGGAGAGGAGGTAAGAGAAGCTCCAGAGATTGGAAACAGCATTGGTAGAGAATATATTAATGGATTGGTCAATATTCAAGAAGAAGATCAAAATAAAATGTTGATTCTTTTAAATGTGGAAACCTTGCTTTCTGAAGAAGGGGTTTAATATTACATGGTCATTAAAGTATTGATTATTGATGACTCTAGTAGTGCACGATTCGTGATTAAAGAAGCTTTGAAAAATAATGATGATTTTTTGGTGGTTGGAGAAGCAGAAAATCCTTATGAAGCAAGGGAGTTGATCAAAGAAAAAAATCCGGATGTATTGACGCTGGATATTGAAATGCCAAAAATGGATGGCATTACTTTTTTGAAAAATTTAATGAAGTTAAAGCCGATTCCTGTGGTTATGAGTTCATCGCTCACTGAAAAGGGAAGTGAGGCAGCGATTGTGGCGATGTCCTCTGGGGCCGTGGACTGTATTTCCAAGCCAAAGTCTCAAGAAGAATTGCCTTTATTTTTAGAAGAGATTAGAGAAAAAATCCGAGTTGCTTCTCAAGCGAATGTCAAGAGAATAGTATCAGAAATTAAAAAATCAGAAGGACGAAAAGAGGATAGTTTTTCCAATTTTTCAGAGTCGGCATTGTCTGGTTGTTTAATTTTAATGGGATCATCTACAGGGGGAATAGAAGCGTTATCAGAAGTGATTCCAGGACTACCAAAGTCTATGCCACCTATTTTGATCACACAACATATTCCCTATCAATTTAGTGAAAACTTTGCGAAACGGTTATCTGAGATTTCCCATATGAAGGCCTTTATGGCAGAGGAGGGGATGAAGATCGAGAGTGGATGCATCTACTTGGCGCCAGGAACCTATAAGCATTTGGTGATTCGTGATGCTGGGTCTGAATTGTATTGTCGATTAGAGGGTTCAGAGGCTTATTCTGGACATAGGCCATCAGTAGATAAGTTATTTCAATCTGCCTTGCCGATCGCAAAGAAGAAAAAAATATTGTCTATCCTTCTCACTGGCATGGGTAAAGATGGTGCAGAGCAGATGTTGGAATTAAAAAAAGCTGGAGTGACCACTTGGGCTCAAGATGAAAAAAGCAGCGTGGTTTGGGGGATGCCTGGTCAGGCGGTTAAATTAGGTGCTGTAAAAAAAACCATCGCTTTGTCAGATGTTTCTGAAGGAATGGTTCAATGGGTATCAGATCAGTTAGATAGCAAAAAATGAAAGAATCAAAGATAGGTGATCTTAAATATACGGATGAAGATTTTAATATGCTTCGAGAGATTATCAAAAAGCATACTGGAATCGATCTCTCTGATAAAAAGAAAGCTATGGTTTATGGCAGATTGGCAAGAAGGATTTTCAAGCTCAACTTAGATAAATTTTATGATTACATAAAGATATTAAAAAAAGAAGATCCAGAAGAGTTGGATTTTTTTATTAATGCCATCACCACCAATTTAACTTCTTTTTTTAGAGAAAAACACCATTTTGAATCATTGAGAGATGAAATATTTCCGCAATTGTTTGAGAAGAAAAAATATATCAACATATGGTCAGCTGGATGTTCTAATGGTCAAGAGCCTTACTCTATTGCTATAACCATCGCCGAATGTAATTCCCATTGGTTATCTAGGGTGAAAATTTTGGCCACCGATTTGGATACGAACATGCTGTCCGTAGGGGAGTCTGGAGTATATTCCATGGAGCAAGCGGGTGTTCTGGGAGAGGGGTTGTTGGAAAAGTATTTTCTCAAGGGAAAAAACAGCAAAGAAGGCATGTGTCGTGTTGTTGAAGATATCAGAAAAGTGATTGAGTGGAAAAAATTAAATTTTTTAGAAAACATTTGTATTCCTGATAAGTTTGACATTATTTTTTGCAGGAACGTTCTTATCTATTTTGATCATGCATTACAAGAAAAACTCATTGATGACTTTTTTCGGCATTTGGAAATAGAGGGGTATTTGTTTTTGGGTCATTCAGAGAGCATGGATTTAAATTCTAGGCGTTTCCAAAGTTTGGGTAAAACCATCTACCGACGTAAGGAGGGCGCATGAATCGACCAGAACTCCCGAAGGTACTTCCAGGGTTTGAGTCTATCAATCGCTATTGGGATTCACGTCACGATAATTATTTGGCAAAAATTCATCCCGGAGAATTTTATGTGACCAATACGAACGAGGGCATATTGACCATCCTAGGATCTTGTATTTCTGCGTGTCTTTGGGATGAAGAGCATCATATTGGAGGGATGAATCACTTTATGTTGCCGCTCAAAGGTTCTGTATATGATCGTGAAGATCGAGGTTTTCAAGAGGGTCAAGCTGCGCGTTTTGGAAATTGGGCTATGGAGTATTTGATCAATCAAATATTAAAAAATGGTGGGAAGAGACGTAATTTAAAAGCCAAAGTATTTGGTGGGGCGAGATTAATTGGTGGTACCAGTAATATTGGAGAGCAAAATATTAAGTTTATTTTGGATTATTTGCATGATGAAAATATTGAGTTGGTTACAAAGAATGTAGGAGATATTTTCCCAAGGCATGTGATTTTTTTTCCAATCAATGGAAAAGTGCAAATGAAGTTGGTGAAAGATGGAGAGCGCACACAAATTGTGGCTCAGGATAATCAATACATTCGAACTATGCAAAAAGAAAACCCTAGTGATGGAAATGATGTGGAGTTTTTTTGATGAGTCCAAAAAAGCAGATAGAATGGTTGGAGCAGGGGATTGAACGGCGAGAGGAGTTGATTTCAAGGTTAGAGCAAATCATCCAATTGCACCATCAATCTTTTAGTGAGATGCGAATATTGCATCAACGCTTTGTTGCATTGCATGAAGAGGGTCAAGAGCCTGAAGAATTAACAGCAATGATTATTCCACTACAAGCCGAAGATATTATTCAACAATTGTTACTGACCTTAATGCAAGAAATGCAGTCAGAACAAATATTGCTATCGACTTGGCTAGAAGCCGCCCAGCAAGGAGAAAACTGGTGGGAGTGTGGGGGATGCGAGAGTAAGCCCCCTCCTTTTTCTAGCGGTCAATTGGATGCTCAAGATTGTGAGTGGTTTGGAGAAGATGAGAAACCTCTTGAATAGTGAGGGTATGATTGCTTAATCGATACCGTTCACCGCTGAGTGGGCAGGTGGCCTCTCCTTCTCCAAAGATGGGTAAATCCAATCGCATACCTGCACGGCTGACCCAACCGATTTGTCGCCCGGGGACTCCCACCATGAGAGCGAAGTCTGGGACATCGCATCGAATCACACAGCCAGCTCCGATTAGACAATAGGCGCCTAGTGTGTGTCCACAGACGATGGTCGCATTGGCGCCGATGCTGGCTCCTTTTTTAATGCGTGTGGTTTTGTACTCCTGTTTTCTTTCGATAAATGCGCGGGGGTTAATGACATTGGTGAAGACCATGTGTGGGCCGCAAAAGACTCCGTCTTCGATGATGACGCCTTCATAGATAGAGACGTGATTTTGTACTTTTACGCCATGCCCCAAAATCACGCGATCGGCAATAAATACACTTTGTCCTAAGATACAATGGTCGCCGACCACAGCATGCGCACATACATGGGTCCAGTGCCATATTTTTGTTCCTTGGCCGATTTGAGCCCCGGGATCTACACAGGCAGTCTCATGCTGGAAGTGATTCATAAGCAAATTCCTTGAAACATTCCTGAATGGCGTGTAATTGTTTGAGTACGCGCACTCCTTGGTGGCCATTGCTCCATGGAGTGGTGCGTTCTTGAGTCGCTTGAATAAAGTGCATGAGCTCATTATCCAATGGTGGAGTGGGATCGTCACAAAGAATTACTGCTTCCCCTTGTTGTTTTTCACCTTGGGCATTTAGATAATTGGGATAGTAAGTGAGACGGTGTTGTAATTCATCGAGAATGAGAGCTCCTTTTTCTCCGAAGAGGCGCAGGGTTCTTAGCGGTTGGTGCCAGTGCCAAGACCAGTGACAATGGGCGATCAGAGCATCGATGTGCAAATGTGCAATGACAGTATCGACAATTTCCAAAGAGAACAGGCATTGAGCATGGGCATGTTCGATCTCTCCCCATCGCCCTTTGAATAAGTAATCAAGGAGTGCGATGTCATGTACCCCGAACGAATAGAGTACATTTTCGTGGGTTCGTCGTGTGCCTAAATTGCAACGATGCAGGTGGAGGTTATAGAGTGTGCCGAGTCTCTTCTCCTCTAGGAATTGTTTAAGTATCGGGATAGCAGGTTGGTAAAGTAAGAGGTGTCCGACCATAAGAATGCATTGTTGGTTATGGGCCAACTCTACGAGGATTTCTCCTTGTGCTGCAGAGAAACACAACGGTTTTTCGACTAGGATATCGCATCCGGCTTCGAGTAATTCTCGGGCCAATGAAAAATGTGTGGGTACGGGTGTGGCAATGATAAAGCGGCGTATGCCTTGTGCATATAACGCTTCCCAATGTTCTACACTGGGATCAGTGAGCATGGTGCGACGCTGAGCGCTGATTTCTGCAATGCCGGCTAAAAGGTGATGTTTTTTTAGGGTATGCAACCATTTTTGGCCGAATCCGCCGGCCCCGATTAATCCCACACTCATAGTTTAGTCACATTGGCATAAGTTTTATTGCCATAGACATTTCGGGTATCGAGAATGCGATGGGCATAGCGTTGTAATAGTGCATAATCGACATGGGAATGGTTGGTCAGTATCATGACGAGATCGGCCTGTCGAAGAGAGGCTGGAGAGAGTGGTGTGGAAGAGAGTTGTGCTCCATCGATTTCCAATTCACTAACGAGGGGATCGTGATAAGAGAGATGGGCACCTGCTGAATGCAGTAAGCGATAGACATCGAGTGCCGGAGATTCTCGATAGTCGCGCACATCTTTTTTGTACGTCATGCCCACCAAGAAGATATGTGCATTTTTCATGGAGCGTTCGATGTTGTTGAGTAGACGAGCGGCTTTATTAAATACGAATAGGGGCATGCGTTGGTTGATTTCTCCTGCCAGGGTAATGAAGCGTGTTTGGAAATGATATTCTTTGGCTTTCCATTCTAGATAATGGGGATCGATGGGGATGCAATGCCCCCCCACTCCAGGACCGGGATAGAAGGGCATGATCCCAAAAGGCTTGGTAAATGCGGCATCCAAAACTTCCCAGACATCGAGTTGCATGCGATCACAGAGCATGGTGAGTTCATTGGCCAGGGCGATGTTCACGGCGCGATAGGTATTCTCATAGACTTTGACCAGCTCAGCGGCTTTGGCGGAACTCACCGGAATAACATGTTGAATGGCTAGTTGATAGAAGGCCATTGCGACACTGAGACTGTTAGGGCCGATGCCGCCTACTACTTTATTGGTATTGTGTGTGGTGTAGCGTTGGTTGCCTGGGTCGACTCGCTCGGGGGAGTGGGCCAGGAATAACTCTTGTTCTAATTTAAGGCCAGATTTCTCTAGGATGGGGCCGATAAGTTCTTCTGTGGTACCGGGGTAAGTGGTGGATTCCAAGCAGATGAGTTGCCCTGCTCGCAAGTGTGGCACGAGAGAATGGGCAACTTGTGTGACATGACTGAGATTAGGACATTGGTTTTTATCTAAGGGGGTGGGGACACAGATGATGATGACGTCTAGATGAGCGACTTTATCGTAGGAGTCAGTGACGTTTAGGGTGCCATTTTGACAGGCATGTTGTAGCTGGGCTGAAGAAACATCGTCGATGTAGCTTTGTCCTGCTTGGATTTGTTCCATTCGACAGCGATTTTGTTCGATTCCTGTGACACGAAGTCCCACTTTGGCTTTCTCTAGAGCGAAGGGTAGCCCCACATAACCCAGCCCAATGACGCCCACACGAATGGTTTTTTGCTGGATTTTTTGGAGCAAGCATTCTAGGTGTGTCGCTAATTTTTTGGTGTGTTGAAGGGTTTCGTTCATCCTCTGGTCGTTCCTCGCTGTTTGAATTCAGTATACCGATTGGTGCGATGCCGATGCAATGGGGCGAAGTAAAAATCTCAATCCCACCCCTTGATTTTTTCTAGGTCTGCCCCATATATGCTTTGAGTCCATGCGAGGCATGGTCAAGGTTTTGGTTTTTTAGCTGGAGGAGTATATGGCATTAAAAGTCATTCCATTGGCCGACAGGCTGTTGGTGCGGCGTTCTGAAAAAGAAGAACGTACCAAAGAGGGGATCATTATTCCAGGCAACGCCAAAGAACAACCCATTACTGGTGAAGTATTGGCAGTTGGTCGAGGCAAGTTGCTGGACAATGGTCAAGTGCGTGAATTGTCTTTAAAGGCTGGCGATAAGATCTTATTTGGTCGTTATGCAGGTACTGAAGTCAAGGTGAGTGGCGAAGAGTTGCTTGTCATGCGTGAAGACGATGTCATCGGTATCATCGAAGAGTAGAGGAGTTAACAATGGCAGAAATTAAAGAAATTTCTTTCGATAGCAAAGAGCGTTTCCTCAAAGGGGGCGATTTGATTTGTCGTGCGGTGTCTGTGACCTTGGGTCCCAGCGGTAGCACAGTGGCAATTGAGCAGAGTTTTGGCCCGCCCAAGACCACCAAAGATGGTGTGACAGTAGCCAAAGCCATTGCTTCTGGTAGGTTGGCGGATCCCGTGATGACCTTAGGCGCCAAATGCGTCAGTGAAGCGGCTTCTAAAGCCGGTGATGAAGCGGGTGATGGAACCACCACTGCAACTGTGCTGACGTACGAGTTCATGAAACGTGGGGCTAAAATGGCTGCTGCGGGTGCGAAACCGTTTGAGCTCAAGCGTGGTATTGATAAAGGTGTGCTTGCTGCTGTGGAAGCTTTGAAAAAACTTTCCAAAGAGTGCAATACCGATTTAGAAATCGAGCAAGTGGGAACCATTTCCTCCAATGGCGACAAAGAAATCGGTAAATTGCTGTCTGAAGCCATGAAAAAAGTCGGTAAAGATGGCGTCATTACGATTGGTGAGAGTCAAAGCTTCAACGATGAGTTAGAAACCGTTGATGGCATGTCTTTCGACCGCGGTTATATTTCTCCCTACTTTGTGACCAATCAGCAAAATATGTCTGCAGAATTAGACAATCCTTATATTTTGTTGGTGGACAAAAAAATAAGCAACATCCGTGAAATGCTACCGATTCTGGAAGGTGTGGCCAAAGCCAGTAGACCTTTATTGATCATTGCGGAAGATGTCGAGGGCGAAGCCTTGGCGACTTTGGTGGTCAATAATATTCGTGGTGTGGTGAAAGCCGTTGCGGTTAAAGCCCCAGGTTTTGGCGATCGTCGTAAATCCATGTTACAAGACATTGGGATTTTAACGGGTTCTCAAGTGATTTCAGAAGAATTGGGTTTAACCTTAGAAAATGCTTCTGTAAATGACTTAGGTTCTGCTAAGCGTGTTGTCATCACCAAAGATGCCACCACCATTATCGATGGCAGTGGTAAGAGTGATGCAGTTCAAGAGCGTGTTTCTCAGTTGCGCAAACAGCTAGAAGATACCACTTCTGAATACGATCGTGAAAAAATTCAAGAGCGTATTGCTAAACTAGCTGGTGGTGTTGCGGTGATTAAAGTCAGTGCATTGACTGAAATCGAAATGAAAGAGAAGAAAGCCCGCGTAGAAGATGCGTTGAATGCTACCCGTGCTGCTGTGGAAGAAGGTATTGTTCCTGGCGGTGGTGTGGCGTTGATTCGTGCCGTGAAAGCGTTAGAAGGTTTGCGTGGGGACAATGAAGATCAAAACATTGGTATCGACATTGTGCGTCATGCGTTAGAAGCACCTATCCGCAAGATCGTAGAAAATTCCGGTGGAGAACCTGCTGTGGTGCTAGAAAAAATCCGTGAAAAAGACGGTGCATTCGGCTACAACGCCGCTACAGGGGAGTTTGGTGACATGATGAAAATGGGTATTATTGACCCGACCAAGGTAACCAGAACTGCACTACAAACTGCAGCCTCTGTTGCCAGTGTCATGATCACCACAGATTGCATCATTGTGGATCAACCTTCCAAAGATGATCATGCAGCCGGTGGCGACATGGGTGGAATGGGTGGTATGGGAGGCATGGGCATGATGTAGCCCTTCTTCTCTTAGAGAGTCCATATTACACATACAATAATCCCGGTTTATCCGGGATTTTTTTTGTCTGTCATCCCCGTTTTTGTCATTCCCGCGACCCCTTTGTCATTCCCGCGACCCCTTTGTCATTCCCGCG
>CAYGKN010000044.1:0-12636 GCA_964350565.1 uncultured Gammaproteobacteria bacterium | reverse complement strand
GGGATGACAGAGAATGGGCGGGGGCTGGCAGAGACTTTCTGTCGCCCTCCTTTAAATTTTGATAGAATAATTTTATTTGTTTTGGAAGCCGTGAAGTACCTTAAGCATCTTCCCAATTTAATCACCTTACTGCGTTTATTCTTGCTGTTGCCTTTTTTTGAATTGCTGCGTTATAAGGAATACCCTTTGGCAGTCTTTTTACTGGCTGTGATGGGAGGCCTAGATGCTTTGGATGGTTTTTTAGCAAGGGCATTGCATGCCACAACTCGGTTAGGCTCGATCCTAGATCCGCTTGTCGATAAAATTACTATTGGGTTGGTAATGGTGTTTTTTTGTTTGGTGGGTTTGATCCCTTGGTGGTTATTACTTTTGATGATAGGTCGAGATGTTTGGATATTATTAGGGGCTTGCGCTTATCATTTCTACATTGGTCCTTTTGATTTTCGTGCTTCCATGTGGAGTAAAGTGAATACCGCATTGCAGTTGTTGTGGTTGTTGGCGTTGGGTTGGGAGTTGATGAATTCTGGTGTACCTTTGGTGCTGATCACCTACCTAAAAGTACTCGTCATTTGCTCTACCGTGATCAGTATGTTGCATTATACCTGGGTCTGGGGGCGCTCCGCCTACTTTCATCGGCAAACGGGGAAGCATGACTAAACAACTGGCTTTTGCATTTAAAACCTATGCCCATAAATCTTTTGAGAATTTCTATCCAGTAGGCAATGAAGAATTGGCGCTACGCCTACAAAGCCCTAACACCTCACAATGGCATTATCTTTTCGGGGTTGCTGGGGCTGGAGTGAGCCATTTATTACAAGCCTGTGCCAGCTGGCACGCTTTGCCTTATGTGAGTTTGCGTGAAAAAGGCATATTGTCCCTGTTACGGATAGAACAAGGCCCTGGTTTGATATTGGATGATTTTGATGCTGTCGAAGGCAATGCTTCACTCGCAGAAGGTTTGTTTCACTACTACAACCGCATCCCCAAACCCTTGTGTGTGATAGGGGCTAGACAGCCTTTAAAAAACTTATCGATTCCGTTGCCAGATTTAGTCTCTCGATTATCACAAGGGTATACCTATCGCGTGCATGCCTTGGATGATGAGGGTAAAAAAGTGGTATTGTCGGCTTTTGCTCAATCTCGAGGCATGGATATTTCGCCTCGTGCTATTGATTTTTTAATGAAGCACTTACCCAGAGAATTGGGAGGTTTGATTCACATCATCGAGTGGTTAGATGAGCAAAGCTTAAGATTGCAACGCCACCTTACTATCCCCTGTATCAAACAATTGTTAGCGCATTACCCCAATGGTGCTTGATTCACTACTTGCACGGGTGTGCCTTTCTCGACGGCTTCAAACAAGGCCAGAATGTGATCATTGTGCATGCGCACACACCCAGAACTCACGGGGCGTCCGACACTATCGGCTTTGTTATTGCCATGAATGAGGATGGTTCCATGCTCCAGACCGGTTCGGATGGCCGCAGGACCGAGTGGATTGTGAGGGCCTGCAGCCATCACATCGGGTAAAAATACGCCTTTTTCTTCCATGTGGCGCTGGATACTCTCAGGCACAAACCACACGGGATCTTTTTGCTTCTCAATAACTGTTGAAGTGCCAACAGGGGTTTCCCAACCGCGACGCCCCACGGCAACCGGGAATATCCATACCTCTTTAGCCTGTGTGGAAAAAAAATACAATCGTCTGGTCGCCGTGTCGATAACAATGCCTCGAGGATTGTCGACAGTGGGTACAAATTGCGCCGGTACTTGAATGGGGGTTCCCTCAGGGAGTGCTGTTGAGGGATCCAACAGGGGGTTGGATTGCTGTAACTCATCCAAGGGCATTCCTGTACGATGAGAAAGCTTTTTTAAAGATTCATCCGATTTAGACAAAATCGTTTTCTCTTGCGTTTGCTCGGGAGTGTCTAGAGGAAAACGATAATCATCCGCCATTAATGCAATATTGCATATCATGAGGCACAAAAAAATTGATAATTTCTTAAACATGATAAATTCCTCCCTCTTGGAAGCTGGTATCGGCAGTGCTTAAAAAAACTAAACCGGCATGGGTATTTTACGGTGCTGTTAATTCTGCTAGAATAATAAGGTCAATAAAGAGTGTTACAGCTTGTTATGCATAAAAAAAGCCCGAAATTTCTAAATTTATGGCAAATCCGTTTTCCGGTGACCGCCATTGTCTCTATTGCACATCGCATCAGCGGTGTTTTTTTGTTTATTTGTTTGCCAGTGTACTTGTGTTACTTGAATCGTTCACTGATCAGTGCGCAGGAATTCTCACAAATTGTTCACCAAACTCACCACTGGGGATGTTTGTTGTTAAATATCTTAGCTGGTTGGGCGCTAGGTTATCATATCCTTGCGGGGGGGCGACATTTACTCATGGATTTAGGCATTGGTGAGTCTTTGTGTGCTGCACGCGCATCGGCTTTTACAGTGTGGGGGTTGTTTGTTTTTTGGGCATTGTACTGGGCCTGTCGATTGATGGGAGGGTATTGATATGATTGGTGGCATGAAAGGTTGGTTGTGGCAACGCATGAGTGCCGTGTTGATTCTCGCTTGGTTAGTGGCTTTGTTGGTGGTCTTTTTCATCCATGATGGGCTCACTTTTGTCGCTTGGCAGGGGCTTTGGCAGGACTTTAACTGGCGGGTATTCAGCACGTTGGCCATGTGGGGCTTTGTGCTCCATGGTTGGCTCGGTGTAGAGAGTGTATTGAAAGATTATATTCGTTGTGGATGTTTACGCTTTGCATTGCGTGTAGGCTTATGGGGATACTCCTTGGCGTTACTGATTGCAGGCACAGCCATCGTCTGGATTCATTAAGGGGGAAGTGTGCCATTAGCAGAATATCTATTTGATGCCATTGTGATTGGTGCTGGAGGCGCTGGTTTAAGAGCCAGTTTGCAGCTCCAGCAATCTGGGCGAAAAACCGCGGTGATTTCCAAAGTGTATCCCACGCGCTCTCATACCGTATCTGCTCAAGGGGGGATTAATGCCGCATTGGGCAATGTGCATGAAGATGATTGGCGTTGGCACATGTTCGATACCATTCAAGGATCTGATTATCTAGGAGATCAAGATGCCATTGAGTACATGTGTGAGCAAGCCATTCCTACCGTAGTAGAGTTAGAGCACATGGGATTGCCTTTTTCTCGTTTAAAGAGTGGGAAAATTTATCAGCGATCTTTTGGGGGTCAAACTCAAAATTTTGGCGGCGATTTAGCCACCAGAACTTGTGCTGCTGCTGATCGCACCGGTCATGCCATGTTGCACACCCTTCATCAGCAAAATCTTAAAGTCGGTACCACCTTTTTTACGGAATGGTTTGTGGTCGATTTGATCATGACAGCCGCCGGAGAGTGCGCAGGTGTCATTGCCATTGATATGCATACCGGAGAAAGTTTTGCGATTCGCGCAAGAGCTGTGATTTTAGCCACAGGAGGTGCCGGACGTATTTACCAATCTACCACCAATGCGCACATCAATACAGGAGACGGTTTGGGTATGGTGCTCAGAGTAGGCTTGCCCTTAGAAGATATGGAATTTTGGCAATTCCATCCCACAGGTATTGCAGGAGCCGGTTGCTTAGTAACAGAAGGGTGTCGAGGCGAAGGTGGATATTTACTCAATGCAGAAGGTGAGCGCTTTATGGAGCGTTATGCCCCCCATTTAAAAGATTTGGCATGTCGCGATGTGGTGAGTCGCTCCTCGATGATAGAAATCCGCGAGGGTCGTGGTTGTGGACCGAATCGTGATCATGTTTTGTTAAAGCTTTCTCATTTGGGAGAGGATATTATCGCCCAACGATTGCCTGGCATTCGAGAAGCTTCAAAAACGTTTGCAGGAGTGGACCCGGTGCATGATCCCATTCCGGTGGTGCCGACTTGCCATTATCTCATGGGGGGCATTCCCACCAATAAGTATGGGCAGGTGATCGATACCAAACGAGCAAAGGATGTCATTATTCCAGGATTGTATGCAGCAGGTGAATGTGCTTGTGTTTCCGTACATGGTGCGAATCGCTTGGGCGCAAATTCTTTGCTTGATATTGTGGTCTTTGGTCGCGCATCGGGCATTCATGTGTTGGAGTCTTTCGATCAGGGTGAGTTGCCTCTATTAGAAGTTTTTGAGAGTGATATCGATAAAGCCTATGCGCGCTTACATGCTTGGGATCTTCGTGCTGATGGCGAGCCCGTGGCATTGGTGCGTGAAGCGTTGCAGAAAACCATGCAAACAGATTTTGGCGTCTTCCGCACAGCAGAGAGTATGGAAGAGGGATTGAAAACGTTAGAAGTGCTTAAAGATAGAGTGGCCCAAGCGGCCTATGGCGATCGTTCCGCGGTGTTTAACACGGCGCGGATTGAAGCATTGGAGTTGGATAATTTACTGGGTGTGGCATTGTCTACGGCGGCTTCTGCATTGTATCGAGAAGAGAGTCGTGGAGCTCATGCGCGTATGGATTTTCCCGAGCGCAATGATAAGAAGTGGTTAAAGCATACCCTATACTATGCCGACAATGAGTACTGCACTTCTCGTGCAGTGAATTTTTCTCCAGAAAAAATGGAAGCTTTTTCTCCGAAAGAGCGTGAGCATTAAGAGGTTTGCATGAATGATGTTGTCAAATTTTTAATTTATCGATACCAGCCGGGTGACAAAGAACCTTTTTTGCAACCTTTTGAAGTGGATGTGAAAGCCCATCGTTGTGTGATGGTGTTAGATGCCATTTTGTACATTAAAAACCACTTGGATGATACCTTGAGCATTCGCCGTTCTTGCCGAGAAGGGGTCTGTGGTTCGGACGGCGTGAATATCAATGGAAAAAATGGACTGGCTTGTGTGACAGCGATTGCAGATCTCAAGCAGCCGATAGTTATCCGTCCGCTGCCAGGCTTGCCGGTGATTCGGGATTTGATTGTCGACATGTCCGATTTCTATACTCAATATGAAAAAGTAGAACCGTATTTGCAAGCAGACGAGCAACCTCCCGCAAGAGAATACTTACAATCTCCCGAAGAGCGAGACCAGCTGGATGGATTATATGAATGTATTCTCTGTGCGTGTTGTACGACCGCTTGCCCTTCTTATTGGTGGAGTAGTTCGCGAGCGGAATCTTCCGATAAAAGCAGTGATTTTCTGGGCCCTTCTGCATTGTTGCAACTGTATCGTTTTATCACAGATAGTCGCGACAAAGCGACTTCTAAACGTTTGTCGCAATTGGGTAAACCCGATGGAGGCATTAGCGCCTGTCACAATATTATGAACTGCACCCATGTGTGTCCCAAGGGATTGAACCCGACCAAAGCCATTGGGCATTTGCGCAGAGAGATTTTAAAAAATGATGAGTAGATGATATGTCAAAAGTTATCGAGAAAAAACCCATGCCAGGTGGCGATAATGCCGCTTATTGTGAAGCGTTGTATGACGCCTATTTAGCAAATCCTCAAAGTGTGTCACCACAATGGCAAGAATATTTTCGAGAATGGTCTGTGGAATCAGATGTGAGTCATGCAGACATTCAAGAAAAATTTAAGCAATTGGCAAATCACCGTTATCGTCTACCCCTGGCGAGTCCAGAGGCGGTTACTTATGGTGGTCGAGATGAAGATTCTCGAATCGGTCAATTAATTATGGCTTATCGGCAGAGTGGGCATCACCTGGCGAGCTTGGATCCACTGGAACTGCACCCCAAACGTCAACATCCAGAGTTGACCCCTGAATACTATGGCTTCTCCGAACAAGATTTATCACAAACCTTTAAAGTGCGTGATATTCCAGGTGTGGAATCCTGTACGCTTTCTGAGTTATTGTCGCACTTGAAAAGCACCTATGCCAGTAAGATTGGTTGTGAGTTTTTGCATATTACGGATCATGAGCAAGTCGAGTGGATTAAAACACGATTAGAACAATTTGGGCGTTCTCGAGAATGCTTGTCCGAAGATCAAAAAACTGTGATTTTGTCGCGATTGGTGGCGGCCGAAGGGTTGGAGCAATATCTAGGGCGTCGCTATGTGGGGCAAAAGCGTTTTTCTTTAGAAGGATTAGATGCTCTTATCCCGGCATTGGATCGATTGATTGGAACCTTAGCGAGCCATGAAGTTTCAGAGGTGGTGCTGGGTATGGCACATCGAGGGCGCTTGAATGTGTTGGTGAATATTTTTGGAAAGCATCCTAAAGAATTATTCGATGAATTTGAAGGAGGAAAATCGGCTTCTGTGGGATCGGGCGATGTGAAATACCATATGGGTTTTTCCACAGACATTACCATTGGTGATCATGAAATGCATTTAACCATGGCTTTTAATCCTTCTCATTTAGAAATAGTGAATCCTGTGGTGATGGGCTCTGTACGTGCTCGTCAGGATAAACGTTACGATGTCCAGCATGAGCGCATTGTGCCGGTCTTGTTGCATGGTGATGCGGCTTTTGCGGGGCAAGGGGTGGTGATGGAGTGTTTTGCGCTCTCTCAAGCCCGAGGGTTTAAAACGGGTGGAACGATACACATCATTACCAACAATCAAATTGGTTTCACTACCAATAATCCCCATGATTCTCGTTCAACGCTTTATTGTACAGATGTGGCAAAGATGGTGCGTGCACCGATTTTTCATGTGAATGCCGAAGATATGGAATCGGTATCGTTTATCATGCAGTTGGCTGTGGATTATCGCATGGCGTTTAAGCGAGATGTTGTGATTGATTTGATTGGCTATCGGCGCCATGGGCATAATGAAGCGGATGAGCCTCGGATTACTCAACCGCTGATGTATCAAGAAATTCGCAAGCGTCCTTCAGTGGCTGAGTTGTATGCCAATAGTCTACCAGAATCGATAGGTTCTCAGCTTTCATCATTGCGTGAGCGTTATCGTGAACAGTTAGATAATAATCATTGTGTGGCGCTTTATGTGGGGAATCGTATGCGTCCCGATGAGTATGCAGTGAATTGGTCGGCTTATTTGGGTGGGGATTTGCGCGTAGCTGTAGACACCAAATTGCTTCCAGCAGCTTGGGATCAATTAAAAACCGCATTGATGAATCTACCCAAAGATTTTGCCCTGCAAGCTCAGGTACAAAAAGAGTATGATGCCAGGCGAAAAATGCTTTCAGGGCATGTGGATGTCAATTGGGGATGTGCAGAAACGCTGGCCTATGGCAGTTTGCTCTTGGAAGGATTTAATGTGCGACTCTGTGGTCAAGACAGTGGGCGTGGAACCTTCGCGCATCGCCATGCAGTGCTTCATGAACAACACACGGGTCGTGTGCATATTCCCTTGCAAGATTTAGGGGCCATGCATCAAGGGCAATTTTACGTGATTGATTCGGTACTCTCTGAAGAAGCAGTGATGGGTTTTGAGTATGGTTATGCATGTGCAGATCCCAACACGTTGGTGTTATGGGAGGCGCAATTTGGTGATTTTGCCAATGGTGCTCAGGTGATCATTGATCAATTCTTAAGTGCAGGGGAACAAAAATGGGGACGCTTGTGTGGGTTGGTGTTATTACTGCCTCATGGTTATGAAGGGCAGGGGCCAGAGCATTCTTCTGCACGATTAGAGCGTTATTTACAATTGTGTGCGCAGCACAACATGCAAGTGTGTGTGCCTACTACCGCCAGTCAAATTTTTCATTTGTTGAGAAGACAAATGATGCGTCAGTTAAGAAAGCCTTTGGTGGTGATGTCCCCGAAGAGTAATCTGCGCAATCCTGCGGCAGCCTCAGAGAAAAATTTATTTTTGAGTGGAAAGTTCTTGGAAGTCTATGGTGAAACGCAAGATTTAGATTCTGCAGCGGTAGAGCGCGTGGTGTTGTGCTCGGGGAAAGTGTATTTTGATTTATTGTCACATCGTGAGTCTCAGCAGCTAGAAAATACCGCCATCTTGAGGTTAGAGCAATTGTATCCTTTCCCAGATGAAGCCTTGAGTGCGCTTTTATCCTTATATCCTGGGTTGAAAAAGGTAGTGTGGTGTCAAGAAGAACCCAAAAATCAGGGTGCATGGTATCAAATTCGCCACCGCATTCATCGTTGCTTGGGAGAGCATATCGAGTTAGTCTACTCAGGTCGTCTGCCGATGGCTTCTACAGCGTGTGGTTATGCCAAGCAGCATCAGAGTGAGCAAGCCGAATTGGTCTCACAAGCTTTTGTCATTTAGGAGTGAGTATGTCGATGGAAATTAAAGTTCCGGTCTTACCAGAGTCTGTGCAAGACGCCACTGTGGCGACTTGGCACAAAAAAGCGGGTGATGCGGTGAATCGTGATGAGCCTCTGGTGGATTTAGAAACCGATAAAATTGTGTTGGAGGTTTCAGCGCCAGAGAGTGGGGTGTTGACCAGTATCTTGCATGAAGCTGGTAGTGTGGTAAAAGCCGATGTGATTTTAGGGGAGATTGATACGAAAGCCGTTGCTGCAAAACCTGATCCTGTAGTAGATAAAGCGGCTTCAGTAGAAAAGTCGAGTGCGAGTCAGGCCGCAACGCCGAGTGCGCGTCGAGAATCGGGGATCCATGGGGTGGATTTATCACAAGTCAAAGGCAGTGGACGTTCCCAGCAAATCACCGATGTGGATGTGCGTCAATTTGCATCTCATCCTTCGAGTCGCGCCATTGGGGGAATGATGCGTCCTCAGGAGCGTGTGCCCATGAGTCGCATGCGTGCGCGGATTGCGGAGCGTTTACTGTCGGCCCAGCATGAATCGGCCATTTTAACCACGTTTAATGAGATTAATTTGGCGGCATTGATGGATGTGCGTCGCCGCTACAAAGAAATATTTGAGAAAAAGCATGGTGTCAAATTGGGTTTTATGTCTTTTTTTACGAAAGCGGTGATCGAGGCATTAAAGCGTTTCCCTTCGGTCAATGCATCGATTGATGGGACGGATGTGATCTATCATGGTTTCTTTGATATTGGGATTGCGGTTTCCACAGAGAAGGGATTGGTGGTTCCTATTATTCGAGATGCGGATCAGTGTAGTATTGCTGAGTTAGAGCAGTCCATCGGAGAATTAGCACAGCGTGCACGCATGGGTCAGTTGACGATGGAAGAATTATCTGGCGGCACTTTCACCATTACCAATGGAGGAGTCTTTGGATCATTGATGTCGACGCCCATCATCAACCCCCCACAAACCGGAATTTTAGGTATGCATAAAATCCAAGAGCGGGTTGTGGTGGAGAATGGGCAGATGGTGATCCGTCCGATGATGTATGTGGCATTGTCTTATGATCATCGTTTGATTGATGGTCGAGAGTCAGTACAATTTTTGGTGACGGTAAAAGATTTTCTAGAAGATCCGACCCGTTTGTTATTAGAAGTATAGAGGGTGACATGAATTTACATGAGTATCAAGCCAAACGTTTATTGGCACGTGCAGGTTTACCTGTGCCTCAAGGTGCAGTGGTATCAAATTTAGAAGAAGCCTTAGCGTTTGCAGACTCCAGAGGTAGTGCAGAATGTGTGGTGAAGGCTCAGGTGCATGCAGGCGGGCGTGGCAAGGCGGGTGGTGTGCGTTTGGTACACTCCAAAACGGAATTGACAGAAGCGGTACAAGCTTTATTAGGAAAGCGTTTGGTGACTTATCAAACGGATACATATGGGCAACCGATCAATCAATTATTACTTGAAGAGACTTGTGAAATTCATAGAGAATTGTATTGTGCAGCGTTAATTGATCGCGGCGCGCAAAAGCTGGTATTTATGCTCTCTACAGAAGGGGGTGTCGATATTGAGACGGTGGCAGCAAAAACGCCGGAGAAAATTTTGCGTATGGAAGTCGATCCGCTATTGGGAGTCTTGCCCTATCAAGCGCGCAATGCGGCGAATGCACTAGATTTGCCTGCAGCAAGTCGCAGGGGATTTGTGGGTTTTCTACAGAATCTTGCGAATTTATTCATGACGCATGATCTCAGTTTATTGGAAATCAATCCATTGATTTTAACCAAATCTGGGGAATTGATTTGTTTAGATGGGAAAATCAATCTCGATGAAAATGCGCTATTCCGACAAGAGGAATTGCGTCAATGGCGTGATCCGCTACAAGAAGATGAGAGAGAGAATCGTGCCAGAGATTGGGAATTGAATTATGTGGCGCTAGAGGGAAATATCGGTTGCATGGTCAATGGGGCAGGTTTAGCCATGGCCACGATGGATGTTGTGAAATTAGAAGGTGGACAGCCTGCTAACTTTTTAGATGTCGGTGGAGGTGCGACTAAAGAGCGTGTTGCAGAAGCATTCAAAATCATTTTATCGGATGAAAAAGTTCGTGGGGTATTGGTCAATATCTTTGGTGGAATTGTGCGTTGTGATTTGATAGCGGATGGGATCATTGGTGCGGTGGCTGAAGTCGGTATTGAAGTTCCTGTCGTCGTACGCTTAGAAGGCAACCGTGCCGATTTAGGTGCTCAGAAATTATCAGAGAGTGGTTTGAATATTATTCCTGCCAGTGGATTAACGGATGCAGCGAAAAAGATTGTAGAAGCGGTAGCAAAGTAGGGGATTTATGAGTATTTTAATTGATAAAAACACGCGTGTATTGTGTCAGGGTTTTACCGGGCAACAGGGAACCTTTCACTCAGAACAAACCATTGCCTATGGAACGAACTTTGTTGGGGGCGTGACTCCTGGTAAGGGGGGACAGACGCACTTAGATCGCCCCGTGTTTAATGCCGTTCAAGAGGCTGTCGATGAAACAGGCGCGAATGCCACCATGATTTATGTGCCAGCCCCATTTTGTAAAGATTCGATTATTGAAGCGGCAGAAGCGGGTATTGAATTGATCGTTTGCATCACTGAAGGGGTACCCGTCATTGACATGTTGCAGGTGAAATATTATTTGAGAGACAAGCCCCATGTGAGAATCATTGGCCCGAATTGTCCAGGCGTGATCACGCCGGGTGAGTGTAAGATGGGGATTATGCCTGGAGACATTCATTTGCCAGGTCGTGTGGGTATTGTTTCTCGTTCAGGTACATTAACCTATGAGGCGGTGAAACAAACTACGGATGCCGGTTTTGGTCAAAGCACTTGTGTGGGTATTGGTGGCGATCCGATCCCGGGTAGTCAGTTTATCGATATCTTGGCGCTATTTGAAAAAGATGCTTCCACAGAAGCCATTATTTTAGTCGGAGAAATCGGTGGTCAGGCCGAAGAAGAAGCGGCAGAATTCATCAAAGCGCAGGTGAGCAAGCCCGTGGTGGCTTATATCGCCGGTGTGAGTGCTCCAGAAGGTAAACGCATGGGCCATGCCGGGGCGATTATTGCTGGCGGGAAAGGCACTGCAAAAGAAAAATTTGCAGCCCTAGAAGCTGCGGGTGTGAAAACGGTTCCTTCTCCAGCACTATTGGCTAGCGCTTTAGCTGAAGTAACGGGTTGGAAGTCGTAGGATCCTTGTCATCCCCGCGTCGTTCCTTGTCATCCCCGCGAAAGCGGGGATCTCCATGAAGAGGTGCAAAGCTGACAAGGGAGGCGAAGATAACGCCAGCAGCACAAAAGCTCAACCACTGCCAATAAAAATGATGGGTGATCACCATCACCAGAGGTGTGAGGATGAGAGCAAATAGCGTGAGTAAAGGTGTGATATGCGTCTCGGTGGATTGCTTGATGGATGAAGCAAGGGAAGATTCTTCTTCGTCTTCTGCTTCTAGGATGCTTTCTTCAGGGTAATGGTCTTCCTTGCGTTGTTGAAGGTGTCTACTGGAAACTGCTTCGCTAAATTTTACTTTTAAAGCTGCCGGGCATGATTTTGCTATAGTTTGAATTTCCTGATCGCTGAGTAGCGTAACGAATTCAGGTTTTAAGAAACCTTCTGAGTGCAAATTAGGAAATTTTTTAATGTGCGTGATCAGATGCACTTGTACTGCAGTGGGTAATCTGGAGAATGCTTCAGGTGAAAAAGTTAATGTGGTTTTTTGTGAAATAGGTAGGTTATCCAAGAGATCAACGACGGTTTCTGGCATACATGTACTTTCTGGCATGCACATGCGTACAAAAGCTGCTTGGAGTTTTTGGGCAGTTGTACGGGCTAAGTACTTGCGGATATCATCGACTTCAAATTCTACGTTTAAGTCTTCAATATCTGAGCGAAGATTTGATAGAGACCTTTCGAAACCTCGAGGGCGTGGTGTCTGAGGATTAGAGTTAACTACTTGTTTACTATCAAAAAAAACCGGAGGTACTTCTCCATTGTTGATGTGCGTAACACCCATTACTCTCTTATCTCAATGATTGCTACTCCCATTTAATCACATTTTGACCAATAAGTATAGTGTTGTCTCAAGCTCTTGCTAGAATGGCATAATTGGCATCGATTTTATCTGTGACAGAGAGCTCTTGCTTAACCCATTGATAATCCAATCCAAAAAGTTCTATGGGTTGAAGTTTTGCCAAACGTAAAGCTTGCATCAATTCACTGGGTCGAACAAATTGTTGATAATCGTGTGTGCCTTGAGGAATCCAATGAGTAAGGTATTCTGCGCCAAGGATGACTTTGAGATAGGCTTTCCAGTGGCGATGGATGGTGGTGAGAAAGACTTCTCCTTGGGGTTTGAGTAATGCAGGGAGTGCGGCGATGACTCGATGTGGGTTAAGATGTTCTAGGACTTCAGAGCAAATGATGAGATCTACAC
>CAYGKN010000043.1:5170-12697 GCA_964350565.1 uncultured Gammaproteobacteria bacterium | reverse complement strand
CGTCAACACCCTCCAGGGCACATTATCCAAAAAAACTTCCAATAATTCATTCGGAAGTCTATCAGAAATCTCAAAAAAAATCTCTGCAATCGAAAATCGAGAAAGTAAAATGGGGCTTTGAGCGATCATCAACAAAAGATTAAAAACAGGCAAAATAGAAATGCCACCCAAATTTTTTCGAGCCTGCATCCAAAACACAATGCAGGACAGTAACACAGGATCTTGTCTTCCAGAATATTCCGAACACTTTATCAAAATGCCTAGTTCTTCTACTCGACCAAAACTCATCGTATCCTCAGAAAGCCGGGAAAACAATTTGTTTAAATTTTCGTGCTGGTTTTTTAACATCCCAGAAAGAATCAACAGCACCATCGAGAAATCAGAGTTCACTCTATTCTCGAAAATAAAATCCCAAACCAACCCCACACCATTCTGAATTCGATGATACAATGCAAAAGCCAACAGATGCTCTTTTAGCAAGGGAAACAAAAAATCTACTCCATCTGCACTTTCTGAAAATGCTTTTTTTTGAACATCTCTTGATGGCATTTTTTCTTCTTGAAAATTAACCTCCTTGAAAATCCGCTCTCTCTCCTCTTGATTTGGAGATTGACTTTTCACAAAAAACCACAACGCCAACTCGCTATAATAATGGAAAAATACTTGATTTCCTTGTCCAAACCTATCAAAAAAGAAAGCATGCAGCCACTGTGCTATTCCATTCAGATGAGAAATCACACCTTTCTCTTTTTCTCTCCATTTCAAAAAAGTCATTAGCGAACCGGGATAAGCTAGCAACTTTTGAAGATCACCATACTGAGACATTAAAGTTTCTAGCGCAATAATCTCTTTAGGATCTTGAATATATTGATGTACTATTTTCCTGATCTCAAAAGAGTTCAATCTATCATCATATTGAGAACAAAAAAAACGCTCAATCTCAGAATCTACTATATCAGGGATAGATGTCATCCAAATGGCCGCCTGTACTCGACCCCATACAGATTTTAATGAACGCCTAGCCTGTGGAGAAAACCCTTCATAACGATTAATGAGCAACAAGACTTTCTGGTTTTGTAAAAGATGTTCTATCTCTGCCAAAGAAAGATTTATTTTCTCACCCCAATGCTGAAAAATTAACTCTGCGATCGAAGAAAATTCTTCCTCTTGAAGGTTTCCATCAATAATAAAAACCCCATCAAAAACTGCTTTTTTGCCTCTTGCCCAATCCAAAACAAATTTTTCTACCCTGTGCAAAAAATTTGGAATCGGATAATCTAAAATCAATAGGGACTGTCCGGACTGCATGAGATCGAGATCTATTCTCTGACAAGTCAAATCATTCATCCATGGCTTAGCCAAAAATATTTCCAAATATGTTGACCGTAGTTGCACCCACTGATCAACAAATCTAGATGTTAACGATCCAGAACACATAATTTCTCCATGGACAAAAAAATATCGTAACATAAAAAAAATTCCTATAGAAATGTCCATCTCTTTTTTTTAACTTATCCATAGATGCTTTTGAGGATCAATAAATGACCATTGCACACATCCGCACACAATTCAGAAAGGGCATTCATATCATTCCCATTCAAGTCGAAGTGCATATTGCACCTGGATTGCCACGTATTAAAATTGTCGGACTAGCAGAAACAGCACTAAAAGAAAGCCAAGAAAGAGTACGTTCGGCTATTTTACAATCTGGATTTTTCTTTCCGAGTAAAAGACTCACCATTAATTTATCTCCTGCAGATCTTCCTAAATCGGGGAGCCATTTTGATTTGGCCATTGCCTTGGCGATCTTAATGGCCTCCGGACAATTAGAATCTTCTTGCGCCGATCATTATGTTTTTTTAGGAGAATTGGGACTCTCAGGTCAATTGCATGCCTCCCCGGAAATTTTGCCGTTGTTATTGTTACAACCCACACACGATATACTCTTTATCGTGCCCCATGATCTCTCAGCTTCACCTGGCCTCGATCACTGTCAATTGCTCACGGCAAATTGCTTATCCATGGTGTATGCGCATCTGAAATTCAAAAAACCTTTGTCCACTTATCAAAATCCCAAACCAAATCTCAATGAAAATGACACCCCACCACCCCTATATTTATCTGACCATCAAATACAAACCCTTTCTTTGGCGGCAGCCGGTCAACATGCACTGTGCATGATAGGTCCTCCAGGAAGAGGAAAATCTTTAATCGCTCAACATTTTCAAAGATTACTTCCCTCTCCTAATCTCAACCAACAACGTATGATCTATGCCATGCATGAATTGGCCAGGCAGCATTATCAATCTCCTTTACCCCCTTTTCGCAATCCCCATCATTTTATTTCTAAAGCCGGCCTACTGGGTGGTGGAAAACCCATACAACCAGGAGAAGTCAGCCTGGCCCACGGTGGCATTTTATTTTTGGATGAATTGCCAGAATTTGATAGGCCGTGTTTGGAAGGATTGCGAGAGCCATTAGAGACGCAGCACATTCATATTGCCAGAGCGGACCAAAAAGTGATTTATCCAGCGCATTTCCAACTCATTGTTGCCATGAATCCCTGCCCTTGTGGATTGGCTCCCGCGCTGGAATGTCGATGCACGGCTAAACAAATCCAACAGTATCAGTCACGCATTTCTCGCCCCCTGTGGGATCGATTGGATATGTGTCTGTGGCTAGAAAAATCTCCCTGTGATTTGTTCGACACAGCCAACCTCCTCCATTTATCCGATCTACAACCCCAAATTGTAGCCATACAACAACACCAACAAGAGCGAGATCAATGTGCAGCCTCTTCTCTTCCTCTACCCACATTGCAGCGCTATTGCCAGTTAAGCCCTGCAGAGCAATCAGAAATCAATCTCGCTTTTGAAAGCAGTGGGTGGAGGGCATTCACCAAAACACTTCGAGTAGCACGCACCTTGGCAGATCTGTCTCTTCATACCCACATTCACTTCGAACACATCTATCAAGCCATGCAATATCGCTATTCTGAGCTACCCTTGCAAGTATAGGGGAGATTCCATGCGACAAACCTGCCAACATCTTTTTCTAACGCCGCCCAGAGGATTTGGATTTAATGCCGATTGCGCCACCACCAATGCCTTTTCAAGCACGACTTCAAAAGCCAATGGAAAATCTCCACTCATGATTTTTTATCGTCTATTGAATCAATTGTCTTTTCATCAAATCCGCTATTCTCTTCTCGATGGCCCCTGCTCGCTTAACAAACCTGATGCGGTATTTTTAAATAATAATTGGTTTTTAATTAACCAAAACCAATGGCGCACCCTATATCTCTGTCCCATGTATCACGATTCGAGAAAACATGAATATGCACCAAGCATGCTCAAAAGCCAGCTGGCACAAGCCGGTTATCCCATTGATCGCTGTGTCGATTGGCGATGGCAATCTCATGCCTTAGAAGGCACAGGAAGTATGGTTTTTGCACACCCTGAAAAGCGTGTGTTTGCTTGCCTCTCACCACGCACCCACCCCAAATTATTCGAGCAATTTTGCAAAGACAGTGGATATCAGGGGATCTGCTTTGAGGCCCATGATGAGAATGGTCAGCCGATTTATCACACCAATGTGCTTTTGAGCATCGCACCAAATTATGCGCTGGTGGTCACCGAGGCCCTGAATCATCCAAAGCCACTCGACGAACTCAAGGCATTAGGGAAAAGAATTATTCCCTTGAGTTTTTCACAGATGAAAGCCTTTGCGGGCAATGTATTGTGTGTACGCAACCAGGAAGATAAACCCATTATCCTCATGTCTGAGCGTGCAAGGCATGCGTTAGATGCGACCCAACTGCGAGTGCTCGGTGAACATGGCACTTTAGTCTCTGTAGATTTGGGAGACATCGAAGTGCTCGGCGGTGGCAGCATGCGTTGTATGTTGGCCGAAGTTTTCTAGTTGCCAGACGAGGTAAGCTGGGCTATATTGATATTTTATCCCCAAACAACAAGGAGTGTTGTGTGTCACGTGCGCGAGTTGGTGCCCACGAAGTGGTCCTTATAATTGGCTTGTTTTGGATGTTGATGGCTTTTGCCCTACCAAAATTTGTGCACTTCAAGAGGAATAGCCTCAATGGACAAGTCAAAGCCTGGGCACAACAATTGATGGTCGCATCTCTATTGCCTCATGACTCTCCAGATCCCAAATCCCATATTGAGAATTGTTTTGACTTACAACACCTCACCACTTTGCCAGTGCAATGGACCCAAAGCACGAACACCAGCATACCAGAAAATGGTTTGGCACTAGATAATGCTCCATCTCTGCCTTCTCATCCCCATATTCAACAATGTCTTTTGCGTAATCATCAAGGAACACAAATCCCCTTTAGCATTTGGACTTCATAGATCATGAAATCAGCAGGGTGGCGAGAGAAATTAAATCAAGATCATCGCTATGCAGCTCTATCTCTGATTATTGCTTTTGTCATCTTGCAAATTGCGATTGTCTGTGGGCTATCGCCTCCTCATGTGCATCAAAAAATTGAGTCGCAATTCAACCTGAGTAATGTATTCGTCTATCCTATACTCAAAGACTTTTTATGGTTTTTATTTTCACAATTCTTATTAAATACCGCATGGTTTTTTTCTTTGGTTTTCAGCACAAAAGGATTTTGTTATCTGATTAAACTCAATGCCAGACAAACCACCACACTCACCATTGCATTTTGGTTGATGCAGGTGGTTTTTTTCATCTATGCCAATACGTTATATTTTCCCCACTCAAAATTTGCAGTACTCACCATTCAAGAACATTATTTTTCAAGCGTCTATTGGACGGTAAAATTGTTAGGACTCCTCAATGTCCTGCTCCTTTTTATCGGTTGGTTTGGTTTTTTTTGGCATCAATCTTACCGACTAAAAATCTGGATAGCAATTATCGCTCTTTTTCTTTTGGGTGCATTTTTAACCTTGAATCAAGCAATCAAGCAGGAGGTTTACCACCCTTCTCAGGAACCCAACATTATTATTTTTAGCTTTGACTCTCTAAGGCCAGATTATTTAAAAACCTATGGAAATGCACACACTGACACCCCTCACATTGATGCATGGCTGAGTGATGCCGCAATTTTTCCCAATGCCATCACTCCTCTAGCGCGTACTTTCCCTGCCTGGAGTAGTTTATTAACAAGCTTATATCCTAGAGAGTCCGGAGCAATATTTAATCTAAAAGATTTTTCCGGCATTAAAACCCCTCACAGTCTGGCTTGGGATTTAAAGCATCTAGGCTATCAAACTTTTTATGCTTCTGATGAGCGTCGATTCAGCAATATCGATGAGGATTTTGGATTTGATCACATCATAGGACCACCCGTGGGCCTCAATGATTTTATTCTGGGCGCTTTAAATGATTTTCCTTTATCAAACCTTTTCATTAATGGCACTATTGGACAGTGGCTATTTCCTTTTAATCATGCCAACCGCGCTGCAGCTTCCACTTATCAACCCGAAACTTTTGTCGAATTATTCAAGAAAAAGTTTCATCCTCAAACACAAAAACCTTTCTTTTTAGGAATGCATTTATGCTTAGCACACTGGCCTTTTTATTGGGCCGAGAAACACCTTTCCACAAAACGCATTGTTTCATCCAGACATTCCCGGATAGACGCCTATCGGGAATCTATTGCAAAAATGGATGATCAATTCGCACAATTACTCGCCTTCATGAATGAAAAACATTTATTAAATCACAGCCTAATTTTTATGATTTCTGATCACGGAGAAAATCTAGGGCGAGTGGGAGAACGTTTGAGTCTCATGCACTTATATGATCCCTCTCTGCCAAGAAAAGACTTACCCACCATTTCTTTGGATGAAAAAGGGTATGGTCATGGGTTAGATGTCTTAAGCCCCAGTGCACTACAAATTGTATTTGCTGCCAAAGGGAAAGGAATTCATCCATATACGCATTCCACACCCGTCTCATTAATAGACATTAAACCAACCATCTTGGATTGGGTAAACACACAGAGTCGCTCAAAAATGTCTGGTTACTCTTTAAAACCATTGCTATTGAACACGCACTCTCAATTGCCCAACCGTCCCTTCTTTTTAGAGTCAGGCTTGAGTTTGCCTGAGCTCAATCAAGAAGATCCGGATATTGCCAAAATCATGAAAGAAACCTTAAATTTATATCGCGTCAATCCCAACAATGGTCGTCTTTTATTGAAAACAGAAAAAATGCCCACCTTAGTAAAACGCAAACAACAAGGGATGCTCTTCAAAGATTGGTTAATTGCTAAAATACCTTCATACACCTCTGCTGGCACCGATCGCTATGTGATATTTAATCTCACTTCTGGAAAATGGACGGATCACTTAGGAGGGAGTTTCGCCAAAGACGCCCCGCTAGACACCATGCAACAATATTGGCAACACTTTTTCAACGAGCGCTTACCTACTGAGAAATAAAAAGCATATTGATGAATACGCCCGCCCATAATTGTTCGTGAAAAATGACGCTGGCTTCTTGCTGGTTCCTATACAAACGATACAGTTGTGTACTCCACAAACCTCCTAATGCCAGCCACCATATCCACTTCATGGGATAAGTCGGGATGAATACCCCACACGAGCACCACATCAAGAAAAACCCTGAGCCTATGACAGGCAAGGCATATCGACCCAAAATTTTTAATCCATTATAAATAGGCAATTTTTCATCGTCTTTGGCATCTTGCATCGCGTAAATCAAGTCATAACACAATGGCCAGAGTGTGGCGATGAACCAGAGTAGGTATTCATTATTGTTACCCTCACAGAGCTTATCATCCCCGCGAAAGCAGGGGGCGCTATGATTGGTAAGATTCCCGCTTTCGCGGGAATGACAAGGTAGTGCGCCGGAATGACAAGGTAGTGCGCCGGAATGACAAGCTTCTCGAAAATGGAGGTATTGTCTCACCCCCAACTCCGACTGCAACACCACCGGTATCGCCATACCAAAGGCCAACCCCAATACCAACTGGGGAAGCACCCAAAAACGCTTGCTAAAAGGATAGAACAACAAGAGCAAACCGGCTAAAGCAACAAACCACATGGCAGATCCTGGCAACGCCATGAGTGCCAGTACCAATGCCGCCACCAACAACCCGATTAAAAATATCCAGGCTTCAAACAACCCCACTTGTCCACGAATCAAGGGACGATGCGCAGTCCGTTTCACATGCAAATCCACATGTCGATCGGCAATATCATTGATCACACAGCCCGCACTTCGAGTCAGCACGGCTCCAACAAAAAATACTAAAAAACGAGACAAAGGAATGCCCTGAGGATAACAAAAATACAAAGCCCACAACACCGGCCAAAACAACAACCAAATGCCAATGGGACGATGTAATCTCGCCAGCTGAATGAAGGGAATGAGTTGATTCATTGCGTGTCACCCCCGCAAAAGCGGGGGGCTTTTTCATAACGAGAAAGATTCCCGCTTTCGCGGGAATGACAAGCTTCGCGGGAATGACAAGCTTCGCGGGAATGACAAGCTTCGCGGGAATGACAAGCT
>CAYGKN010000043.1:0-5070 GCA_964350565.1 uncultured Gammaproteobacteria bacterium | reverse complement strand
TCGCGGGAATGACAAAGAATCAAGTCTGACGACCCTTAGCCAAAAAGCGAGTGACAGCCACACTGGGGGTACGGGTCAACCCAGGAACCGGAACCAGTGTCACATCCACCGTCAAATGCTGAGTGATGTTCTGATCTTGATCAGCACTTTTATAATTCACCAACACGGGGATACGAAACTCCCAATACGTACCTTGTGGATCGGCTTTCAATAGACTGACTTTGCCATCTAGCTTGGCAGTCACACTCAAGTGCTCTTGTTTGACATGCACCAAATTACCCGTGTGGTCTAGAGCACGATAAAAAGCATTCCAACCCTCTGTGGTGAAATAAGAAGAGGCTTTTTTCATCTGCAGATCGGCATTTTTATAATCATAGGTGAACACAGACAAGGTCGCATTTTCTGCAATCGATTGAAGCTCTGCCTGTTTTTGAGGATCAAGCGCTGCAGATTTGGGTTGTACATCTACCTTAACCCCAGGACTTTCTAAGGCCTTGGCGTTTTTTGCATCTGTGTCATCACTTGTAGTCCCAGATGCTTGGGGAGCAGTAGAATTTCCAGAAATCCCAGGCATAGGTAACACTTTATCAGTGTTAGTACTGGCCTTTGGATCACCGTTCTTAGCGTCGGGCTGATTGGCAGGTGTTTGAGTCTGCTCAGCAGGCTTTTGCACTACCCCAAGCAATGCTTTCACCGACTGCGCCTGCTGCGGTTTAGAAGAATCTTGTGGCGTCTGTGCCGCAACAGCTGCTGCGCAACACAAAGCCAACCCGAAATATTTAGTGGACATGCTTCCTCCTTGCAAAAACGTGCACTTTAATAGACTAAAGGATCTCTCATGAAAAAAAAAGCCCCCTGACCAAATTTTAATGGGACAGCCCCGATTGATTTAGGAAGCAGCCATCATGGTCCAAGCAGTATCTAACATGCGGTTGGCAAACCCGTATTCATTGTCATACCAACTCAGCACCTTTACCAAATTACCCATCACGCGGGTTTGTGTGGCATCAAATACCGAAGAAGCGGGATTTTGGTTAAAATCCACAGACACCAACGGCGCGTCATTATAAGCTAAGACTCCATTGAGTACCCCATCGCTGGCTTCCTTCATCACCGCATTCAAGGTATTCACATCAACAGGATTCTCCACCTGAACCGTTAAATCCACCACCGAAACATTCATCGTGGGAACTCGAATGGCAAAACCATCCAAACGCCCGGCCAATTCAGGCAAGACCAAACCCACCGCCACAGCAGCCCCCGTTTTTGTGGGGATCATCGAATGGGCCGCTGCACGCGCTCTGCGCAAGTCGGAGTGTGCAGTATCTAACAGCGCCTGATCATTGGTATAAGAATGCACGGTTGTCATTAACCCATGACGAATTCCACAAGTTTCATGCAGCAATTTTGACACGGGAGCTAAGCAATTGGTGGTACAAGAGGCATTGGATAAAATAGTGGTTTCAGGGCCGATGGATTGATGATTGACCCCATAGACAATCGTGCCATCCACCCCTGTTGCTGGCGCGGAAATCAATACCCTCTTGGCTCCAGCATTTTGATGAGCAGCTGCTTTTTCTCTTTGCGTAAAATGACCACTGCATTCCAAGACCACATCAACGCCCAAGCGCTCCCAAGGCAAATTGGCCGGATCACGCTCTGAAAACACAGTGATCCATCGATCATCGATGAACAATTGATTCTCACGAACCTCTACAGAGAAGGGTAGTGGACCAAACGTGCTGTCGTATCGGGTCAAATGAGCATGCGTTTCTATGGGCGCCAAATCATTAATCGCCACCACATCGATGGTATCCCGATAAGGTCCTTGCAACCACGCTCGAATGATGGCTCTACCTATACGACCATAACCATTTATCGCCACTCTCATGATTCTACCTTTGGGGTTTCCAATTCTGGCATGGCCAGAGCTATTAATCGTTCCACGGTTAACCCCATATGCGCATACACCTCTTGCGCAGGTGCTGAGTGACCAAACTCACTCAAACCGGCCACATGATCTCTGGATCGCACGAAAGGATACCACGGCATCGGATGACCCGCTTCCAAAGCAATCACTTTGGCATGTGATGGGATCAACTCTTCACGCTTATCATCAGAGAGCGCCGCAAAACGCTCGTAACAAGGCACAGATACCACACGCGCTGAAATATTCAACTGCTTAGCTGCCTGACAAGCCAAAGTAACCTCAGAACCACTCGCCAAAAATACCACCGCAGGCTCACTGCCCGTCTCATACAACACATAAGCCCCATTTTTGACACAGGGTGCATCGGCAATCACATGCTGCTGTGCCGGCAATGCCTGACGTGATAAACACAAAACACTCGGCCCTTGACGCTGAAGAGCACAAGACCAAGCCACTGCCGTTTCAAAATCATCACACGGCCTCCAAGTTTCTAATCCTGGTGTGGCCCTCAACATGGTTAAATGCTCAATAGGCTGATGGGTAGGACCATCTTCACCCAAACCGATGGAGTCGTGGGTCAGCACATAAATGACTTTCAATCCCATCATGGCACTCAATCGAATGGCATTGCGGGCATAATCGGCAAACACCAAGAATGTCCCGCCAAAAGGAATCACGCCACCGTATAACGCCATACCATTCATCATGGCTCCCATGGCAAACTCTCTCACCCCATAAAACACATAGCGTCCCGATTGCACCAACGCATCCTTGTCGTCACTCCACAACGTGCCATTAGAACCACTCAAATCCGCAGAGCCTCCAACCAATTCCGGCAAATTATCAGCCATCATAGCCAAGCAACGTTTGGATGCCACCCGCGTGGCCCGAGGTTTAGATTGATGAATCGAATCTCTAGACAATGCATCCATACTTTCATTAAACCGCTCGGGCAAATTCCCCGACCAACGACGCATCAACTCTGCAGCCAATTTCGGATGCGCTTCACTATAAGCTTGCCACAATTGATTCCAAGTCTCTTCACGCTCGGCACCCAACGTTCTGGCATCCCACGCCTCATAAATTTCATCAGGGATGAAAAAAGGTTCATGTGGCCAATTCAGTGACTCTCTGGCAGAAGCTATCTCTGCCGCCCCCAAAGGCTGCCCATGCACGGTAGCCGTGTTTGCCAAATTGGGCGCTCCAAAACCAATGGTCGTTTTAGTACAAATCAATGTCGGTACCGCCTTCTGCGCGCGCGCCAATTGAAACGCTCCACGCAATGCCTGAATATTGTGCCCATCGACATTATCGATCACATGCCAACCATAGGCACGGAAACGCGCAGAGACATCTTCGGTAAACCATCCATTCACCGAACCATCGATAGAAATCCCATTTTGATCATAAATGGCGATTAAACGACCTAAACCCAAAGTACCCGCTAAGGAAGAAGCCTCATGGGAAATGCCTTCCATCAAACAGCCATCTCCGACCACCACGTAAATATCGTGGTCGATAATCGGAAAATTCGGTTGATTGAATTTCGCCGCCAATTGTTTCGCCGCAAAAGCCATACCAACTGCCATCGCCAATCCTTGACCTAAGGGGCCAGTGGTGGCTTCAACTCCAGGCGTTAACCCATACTCCGGATGACCCGGTGTCTTGCTACCCCATTGCCGAAATTGCCGTAAATCTTCGACACTCAAGGCATAACCGGTCAGATGTAACAGTGCATACTGCAATAAACAACCATGGCCATTGGATAAAATAAATCGATCGCGATTTTTCCACATGGGATTATTGGGGTTGTGACGAAGAAAATCTCGCCACAGCACAGTTGCCACATCCGCCATTCCCATGGGCATGCCAGGATGACCACAATGGGCAGCCTCCACAGCATCCATCGCCAAAAAGCGAATGGCATTGGCAAGTTTATTGTATTTTTGCATGGAGCCCTCATTTACCTCACCCGATCATCTTACCATTTTTTTGCCCTTGCGCTAACATAATAGTAGATGAGGTCGTGAAGTCGTATGGAATTTCATAAATTACACAGCCTGGGCAATCATTTTATGCTGCTGACCCAAGAAGATTGTCCCATTTTGTACACACAAGAGGTCCAACGTTTTGCCGATCCCAAAACCGGGGTAGGCTTTGATCAATTATTATACATCACTAAACACGAGCAACCAGACACATTTTTGTATCGGATCTTCAATGCCGATGGCCAAGAAGTCTCTCAATGCGGTAATGGCACTAGAGCGGTGGCGTGTTTTCGCTATCATACCACAGGGGCCACACACACCAGACTCATTTCTAGAGAAAGTGACATGCAAGTCGAATATAAAAATGACGAACACATCATCACTACCTTTCCCTTGCCACATTGCTTACCCGAACAAATCCCCACCACATTGATCCCCAATGCCGATACGCGCTACACCTTAGAATTGCTCGATCGGACCTGGAATTTTTTTGCCACCAATGTGGGCAACCCCCACATACTCATCACCAATTGGCAAGCGGGTGATCCACCACTCACGGCCATTGGAGCTGCTTGCAACCAGCATCCGGCCTTCCCAGAAGGCGTGAATATCAGCATCGGTTGCTGGTCAGAAAAACACATCGAATTGCAAATTTACGAGAGGGGAGTGGGGCTCACCAACGCCTGCGGCAGCGCCGCATTGGCCGCTGCAAGCCTGCTCATACAACAAAAAGCCATTCAACCCATTTGTACTGTCAACATGCCCGGCGGTTCAGTGCACATCAATTGGGAAGATCACAGCCAGCTGAAAATGAGTGGGCCGGCATGCTATGTGTATGTGGGGCGCGGATTCCTTTAATCTTTTCTTTAATTGGTAGTTAGTCAGAATGTGGCTCTGATGCAGAGGTGATAGAAAAGGAACATGATGTGAAGAAAGTGGTTACTGGGCTCACCAAAATCTCTCTGCGGACTAACCCCATCAGGACCTCCCAAACAAGAGCAATCATTAGATCTTAGGTTTCGGCTTCACTTTAAACAAATCTTGTACTCCATGCTCTCGCACCCATTCAATGCGCTCTCGTTTTGCTCGTTGATCACGAGTGGGGGAAAAGCCTTCTAAAGGCAATAAGTTATCTCTGGCATACATCCAAGC
>CAYGKN010000042.1:0-12873 GCA_964350565.1 uncultured Gammaproteobacteria bacterium | reverse complement strand
GACAAGGCAGCTTACGGGAATGACAAGGAGCAACCACTCAATATCGCCTCCACAAATTCCTGGGCTTTATCACCCATGGGCCCACCGATCCGATCCCAAGCTTGCTGCTCATTCTCCGTGGTCAGCACACCAAACACTAGCGGCTTGTTGAATGCTAAACCCACCTGCATACAACCCTGAGCCACTGTTTGGCAAATCAGATCATAGTGACTCGTTTCTCCTCGAATCACAGCCCCTAGAGCAATCACGCCGGCCACATCATGCGCCTGAAACAATTGCTGAGCCGCCAAAGGAATTTCAAAAGCGCCTGGCACTTGACGCACCAACACCTGTTCTTCGCTCACTCCTACAGCCAATAAATGTCTCATCGTATCTTGATACAAACGGCCGGTGATTTCATGATTAAAGCGAGAAACCACAATCCCCAATGGATGGGTTTGAAATAAATTAGGTGCCGACATTTTTATCCTCTTTTAACCAATGACCCAATTTCTGCGCCTTGGTTTGTAGGTAATGGGCATTGCTCGAATTGGGCGTAGCCCGCAAAGGCTCTCTGCTGGTAATAGTAAGTCCGTAACCTGCCAAACCATAAAATTTACGGGGATTATTCGTCAGCAAACGCATAGAACGAATTCCCAAATAACGCAGGATCTGTGAACCAATCCCATAATCACGATGATCTTCTGAAAAACCCAGGGCCAGATTGGCTTCTACCGTATCCATGCCTTTTTCTTGTAGGGCATATGCACGCACTTTATTTGCCAAACCAATGCCTCGACCTTCTTGACGCATATATAACAACACTCCCCCTTCTTTGGCAATGCGCTCTAATGCCGCATCCAATTGCCAACCGCAATCACAACGCAGAGAACCAAATACATCGCCAGTCTGACATTCTGAATGCACACGCACCAACGTGGAAACATCTCCCTGAATCTCTCCACGCTGCAATACGGTATGCTCCACCCCATCAATCGGGCTCTTAAAAATCCGTAAACGAAATTCACCATGTTCTCGGATCGGTAAATGGGAACTGGCAATCTCTTCCACCAAACACTCATGTTGCATGCGATAAGCAATCAACTCATTGATGGTTAGAATGGGAAGAGTATGCTGTTTGGCAAATTCGATTAAGTCTGGAAGCTTAGCCATATGACCGTCTTCTCGCATAATCTCACAAATCACCGCCGTGGGATTCGCTCCTGCCAACCTGGCCAGATCAACCCCCCCTTCAGTATGACCTGCTCTCACCAACACTCCACCATCTCGAGCTTGCAACGGGAATACATGCCCAGGACGCACCAAATCATTGGCGCTAGATTCTGGATCTAGAGCCACCGCAATAGTTCTAGCCCGATCAAAAGCCGAAATACCCGTGGTCACTCCAGTGGCCGCTTCAACGGATACCGTAAATGCCGTTTCATACTGAGAAAGATTGTGTTCCACCATCTGCGGGAGATCCAAACGCTTAGTATCTTCTGCCGTCATACTGAGACAAATCAAACCCCTAGCATGTTTTGCCATAAAATTAATGGCTTCTGGAGTCGCATGATCGGCCAATACAATCAGATCCCCTTCATTTTCTCGATCTTCATCATCCACCAAGATGATCATGCCTCCACAAGAAAGTTGGGCGATTGCCTCTTCGACTCGACAGAACTCATTCACGGCCACCCCCTATCTGCGCCACTACCACACGTTGCAGTATATCATATTCAATATTTACTTTCTCCCCAGGAGAAAGTTGAGCAAACGCACATTGCTCCCAAGTGTGAGGAATCAAATGACATTCCACACCACGCTCAAAAGCACGCTGCACGGTAAGGCTCACCCCATGGATGGCAATACTGCCCTTTGAAATCACCAACCCCGGCTGCCAGTGGGGTAAATCCACCAACACCAAAGCATGAAAGCCTGATAGATATGAAATTTCAGACACCTGCGCAACCCCTTCGACATGTCCTGTAACAAAATGCCCTCCAATCAATGCCCCCGCTCTCAGCGCGCGCTCAATATGGACCTCTCTGCCTTCTTTATACTGACCCAAGCTCGTATCTCTCAATGTCACAGGCACCATATCAAAATGCAGATGACAATCTACACCTACAGATTCACAACACGTCAATGTCAAACAAACCCCATCTAAAGCAATGCTCTCGCCGATTTGAGGATCGGGTATAAACGCCGATGACACCGCCAGAATACACTCCACGCCACCCTCTGCGCGAGGCCGCATGCACACCACTCTGCCCAAATGTTCAATGATTCCTGTAAACACGACGCATTCCAACGAAAATCCTATGATAAAGCAATTGACACCAAAAGACATGCTCACCGGGCACGAATCCGGAAATCCCGAAATGATAAGGTCCTTGCCATCCCCCCACTTTCGCGAAAGCGGGGAGGCAGGCTCGTGAAAACCGGGATCTTGCTTGGCCAGAGAAGATTCCCGCGTGCGCGGGAATGACAGGAGGGGTGCATCAGCGACCATAGCACCAGCAGCCGATCCAATGATCATTCACCAGCCCCACCGCTTGCATATAGGAATAAATGATCTTTGGACCCACAAATGTCATACCTCGTTTTTTTAAATCTTTCGAAATGCTTTCACTCTCCACACTCACACAAGGAATGTCCACCAAAGATAGACAGTGATTTTTCTTCGGTTGATGTCCGACAAAACTCCATAAATAATCAGAAAAACTACCCAATTCTTGTTGAATATTTAAAAACACTCGAGCATTGGTTCTCGCAGCCCGAATTTTTAAACGATTACGAACAATGCCTGGATGCAAAGCCAATTGAGCTAATTCTTCATCGCTCATTGCCGCTACACGCGACGGTTCAAAAGAATGAAACGCTTCTCGATAACCTTCTCGCTTATTCAAAATCAATTCCCAATTTAAACCTGCTTGCGCCCCTTCTAAAATCAACATTTCAAACAAATGCCTGTCATCAAAAACAGGAATTCCCCATTCATTGTCATGGTAATCCGCATAACGTTCGTGTCCCACTCCACTACCAAAACAACGGATTTTGTCATCAGCCATCGCCACCTCCAAAATGCCAAATCGCACAACCTTCTCGCACTTGACTCTCCAATAAACGATAATTCGATAAACCACTTGATTCATGCTGCTTCGGATAAGCATTCTCTCCCAAAAGCAATGGACCCACACAGACATAAGCTTCTTGCCAGAATGCATGCTGTAATCCCCATTGCCACAAGGTATGCCCCACTTCACACCAGACACGATGATAACCAGACTGCCCCAACGTCAACCGCACTTCCTGCCAATGATCCTCTGCTTGAATGGGCACGCACTTCACGCCTAATGCCGCTAAATGAGAGACATTTGCCTCCCTACCATGAAACAACCACACCGGCACTTCTGGCAATTGAGAAAACACCCGCAAATCTGGAGACAATGCCCCACTCAAAGATAGAATCACGATAGGCTTGTGCAAAGCCTGATCTCCCAAACGCACATTGAACCTGGGGTTATCACGGCGCAATGTTTCTCCACTGGTGAATATCGCATCGCTCATACGACGATGCTCATGCACCCACTCCCGCAAACATGGTGTAATCGCTGCAGGCGTTTTATCCACATTGGCAATCTTTGCATCCAAACTCATCGCTATTTTTGCTACAAAATAAGGCGCTTTTGTCCGCTGCCAATAACAATAAGGACGATAAAACCTCTCAATCTCAGGCAATAGACATTGCTCCACAACACAACCTGCCTCACGCAAACGTCTCACACCCTCACCAGAAACACGACAGTCCGGATCTCCCAAACCATAGACCACTGTCCTCACTCCTGAAGCAATAATCGCCTCCACACAAGGAGGTGTTCTACCCTGATGTGCACAAGGCTCTAAAGTGACATACAACACTGCCTCCTTAGGGATCTCAACAAGAGACAATGCCACTCGCTCGGCATGAGGAGAACCCACGCCTTGGTGAGCACCCTTGGCAATACAACGATTCGCTGAGATCAATACCGCCCCTACCGCCGGGTTCGGTGCACAACTCCCTGCATACTGTTTTGCTTGGTGCAATGCCTCATGCATTGCCCATTCATGCACCATCATCATGGATCGCTAAATGCATTATGCCCCGTGAGATAACGTCCCAGTGCCAACGTGTGCACATGATCAGTACCCTCGTAAGTGTAGACGGATTCAATATTCAATAAATGACGGATCACGGGATACTCCAGACTGATGCCATTCGCCCCCAATAAGTCTCTGGACATTCTCGTCACCTCCCTTGCTACACGACATGCCTGACGCTTGGCCATTGAAACCGCAATGGGATTAAATACTCCAGCATCAAATTGCTTGGCCAATTGCAGATTCAACGCCCGAGTCACCTGCCATTGCGTATACATATCGGCTAGCTTTTCTTGAACCAACTGAAAACTCGCCAATGGCCGATTGAATTGCTTGCGCGTTTTGGTGTAATCCAATACCGCTTTCATGCAACTCTCGACGACCCCCAACACCCCAAATGCAATCCCAAATCGCGCTTGAGTCAGACATTTCAAGGGGCCAGCCAATCCCACATCAGAACCTGGCAATAGAGCCGTTTTCGGCACCTCGCAATCGATGAGCGCAATCTCTCCCGTTTCGCTGGCTCTCAAAGACATTTTGTGTTTCACCGACTGCACTTGAAAACCCGGGGTACGCGTTTCCACTAAAAACCCACGGATCCCCGCATCGGTTTTTGCCCAGATGATGGCCACATCCGCAATGGGCGCATTGGTGATCCAGGCTTTTGCACCATTTAAAACCCAACCAGAATCTGTTCGAGTCGCCTTCGTGCTCATGCTCCCCGGATCAGAACCAGAATCTGGTTCAGTCAATCCAAAACAACCAATCTGCTCACCCGCAATTAAGGCACGACCATAACGCTCTTTTTGCGCTTCACTCCCATAGGTTAATACTGGATAAATGCATAAAGAATTTTGTACGGAAAAAAAACTGCGTAACCCGCTATCCACCGCCTCTAAGCGTTCACACACCAATCCGTACAAACGATAAGAACACCCCGCACCTCCCCATTGCGTAGCCGCGGTGATCCCAAAGATCCCCAAATCAATCAAACGCTGCTGCCAATCTTTGGGAAATTTCCCCTGCTCAAAGGCATCAGGCAATTCATCCACCAATGGCAATAACGCCCTATCAATGGCATCCAATAATGCCACTTCACTCCCTTCTAAATCGCTATTCAACGATAAAATGTCCCATTCCAACATGATGACTCCCTTGACAAGTTTCAACAAAATTCCTTAAGGTAGAGAGAACACGATACGGTTTCTTTCATGTCCACTGCCATTCAATTCAAAGCCAGCTTATTTCCCCTCACCATCCTTCAATTATACACTACTGATATCGAAAAAATCACCCAGGCACTCAGTATCGAAATCGAACAACATCCCCAATTCTTTAATCATACCGCCATTGTCATCGATTTGAGCGCCGTTTCTAATGCCCCGCTCTCACTATCTAAGATCAAAACCACGTTGCGATCGAAGCAATTACTCCCTGTGGCCATTCAACATGGCAGCGCTGAACAACACCTAGAAGCCCTCCAAGCAGGATTGGCCATCTTCAGCGGCAGCAAACAACAAGCACCCGAACCTCAATCTCATACCGAGTCTTCGAATCCCATGGGCACCTGGCACGACCAACCCATCCGATCAGGGCAACAAATCAAAAATATGCAAGGCGATTTACTCATCGGCCATCGGGTCAGTCGCGGAGGTGAGGCCATTGCCAGTGGAAACATCACGGTCTTTGGAACACTCGCCGGAAAGGCTTTTGCGGGATTGCCACACCAAAAACATGCTAAGATTTTATGCCAAGCCCTAGAAGCTGAACTCATCGCCATCGCTGGTGTCCATTGGCGCGAAGGAGATTATCCCAGCGTCACACCCGGCCCTCAAGGGTTCATTCTCATCGAGCTCGATCACCATGAAAAACTCCAAGCCAGAGGGTTCTGAAACATCCTCAACAGAAGTTAAAAAAACCGCCGAACAAAAACATATTGAGGAACTCTTTCAAAAAAAAGCTCATTGTGACACCAACTCTACCACTTTAGCGCAAACATTAGAAAAAGATATCCAAAGTGGTTTCAAAGGTGGTCACAAATATCTTTTTGAATTACTTCAAAATGCGGATGATGCCGCGCTCCCCGATGTCCCTCAAACTGTAACTATTCATCTATACAAAGATTCTCTTATCATCACACACAAAGGAAGACATTTCTCATACACGGATGTTGAAAAAATCACTGACAATGCACAACAACGATTTTTTGATAAAGCCAAAGATAGTGAAAAAACTGGCTATAAAGGGATCGGCTTTAAAAGTGTATTCAGTATTAGTGACTGTGTCTGCATCGTATCTGAAAATTATTGTTTTCGCTTTGACAAACAGTACGAGCAATGGAAAACCGCCCCCAAAGATGCGAAATATCCCTGGCCCTTGATCCCGATATGGACCGAAAAAAGCAACTTTAAAAACGTCAATAATGATGAAGTTCATTTTATCATTCGTATCAATTCAGCAGATGCTATACGAGAAGATTTAAACTATCTCATACAAAACCCTATGATTTTATTATTCTTGCGTCACACCAAACAACTCATGCTGAAAGATAATGATCAAATCACCCGCTTTTTATTAAAACAAAAAAGCAAATCCCACTTTAATCTCTATTGCAACAAAGAGATTCATAGTCGTTGGCTCACTTATGATAAAACTCTCACCATCTCTGAAACAGCAAAAGAAAAACTTCAAAAGTTAGATGACTACCAATGCCCAGCACGCATGAAAGAAGCCACACACACGCGCATCTCTTTCGCAGTACAATTAGATGAGAAATCACAGATTATCCCACCTAAATCAAGTCAGCTGTTTTGCTATCTACCCACCACCATTCCCGTTCCATTCCCTTTCTATGTGAATGCCGACTTTTTATTAAGACCCGATCGCGCCTCTCTACAAGAAAATTATTGGAATCAATATCTCTTCTTTCACATTGCTAAATATCAATTTTTCTGGATGATTAAATTAAACGCCTCTGAAACTTTTCGTTATCAAATCCTTAAACTCATGACTCCAAAAGCACTTTCCAGGTTTAGCGAATATTGTGCAAATTTTTTTCATCAAGGCTTTCAATCTGGATTAAAAAAAACCTTTATTCCCTCTCAAACCAATCCCAATCTTTTATTAACTATCGAAGAAGCCCTTTTGGATATCACCGGGTTTTATCAACACTTTAAAGATCTCGGCTTTAAAAATCTGATTCACGATCACCTTCAAGAAACCAAAAAATTACATCATGTTTATCCAAACCTGAAAATAATATCGATCAAAACATTAGCAAAAAAACTCCCTGATTATGTCACAAAAAATCCTAGTACAGCATTTCAAAAACAGCTACTCCAATTTCTTGAAAAAAAAATGGAAAACTCAGTGGAATGGAGAAATAATCTAACATCCTGTTCTTTTATTCTTACTAAAAACAACAAAACTGCCTCTCCTGATTCACTCAAATATCCTGAAGAAAATGAAGAAAAAGCCCTCGATATCATCCACCACTATGTAGACATTATTTATCCGAACCCGGAACTCTTAGAGCCTGAGTATCTCAATATCCTTAAAGAACTGGGTGCAACTTCTTCTAGCGCCATAGCAGTTTTTCGAAAAAATATCCTTGAACATTTTGATATAATAACACCGGACAATGTGTTACCAATCACAACTTTTATCCTATATCTTTACGAAAAATTAGAGGAAGATGACGTTAAAAAATTAAAGAGCTTTCCTGTCTTAACTCAACACGATACACTTATCCCTGCAGATTCCTCATACTTTTCAGATAAATATGATCCTAAAACCAAACTGGAATTTAAATTCAAAGAAGCAGATATATTTCTTTCCGATAAATATTTACCCTTATCTTCCAATCAAAAATCATTGAAAGATTTTTTCAAAAAAATTGGAGTTCAGTTCACACTCAGATTTTTTAATAGACAAAAATATGACGTTCAAAAAGCCCTGAAAGCAAAGGGAGAAACTTTCAAAGCATACTTATCCATACATCCCATTCCTAGAGCAGTAAAGTATTCAACAAACCCCACAGGTTATCTTTGTGAATTTTTAGATTTCACTTTTATTGCTCATATTCGTCATTCTTTCATACTCTCAAAGTTTTGGGTAAGCTTTAAAAAACAATGGGAAATGATTCGAAACACCCCAGGTGCTTACTATTTACCTGGAGGACAACGATTAACAACCAATTACATTCAATATGTTGTCAGAAATACTCCATCTGTTCCCTCTCAAGATGGAACACCCTATCCAGCAAAGGATATTTACGGCCCTAAAGAAGAATTTGAATCTCTAAAACAATATCTGCCTATAGAAAACATCGGCCTCACACAAGAGCAATGCCAATATCTAAACTTAAAGCAAGCTTTAAGTTTAGATGACTGCTTGGACATTTTGAAAAAACTCCAGAAATCCCTGACAGTCAATATCGACGCCTATACCATCATACTCAACTGTATTCTAAAAATCAGAGATAGAAATCCCATTTCATACGAAATCTATCTTCCTTCACAAAATCGAGAAATCAAACCAGCCTCCTCATTATATTTTTTAGATATTCCTGAAAAACAAGATGCAAGATACTCTGGAGATTGGATATTTCCATTCAAAGATTTTGATCATAACGCTAGGCTCGAGCTCGCTAACTATTTTAAATTACAAATCATTCAACAAAAAGACTTATCTTTCTCTTGCGAAGAGGCAACGATAGATCACGCCACAAAAAAATTGATTTATTCCATGCTCCCTAGAATCGCTCGTTTTGAGTCAGCAGATCATCCCACCCAAGAAGAAGCACAATTAATACGACTAATACTTATCCATGAACATTTGATATACTCTTCTGCAAAAAAAATAACTTTCAGCATGGGAAACATTCGGATACCAGAAAAATCCCATTTTGAAAACCACCACTTATTTTATCGAGGAGAATGGAATGGTATATCCTGCAGAGAATTTTGTCGATCACTTGGAGAGATACTAGAAATAAACACGAAAACCAAAAATTGTTTGGAAGATATTTTAAAAAGCAGCGATGAAGAATTCATTGAAATATTAATCGAGTCTGGGATCTCTACCAACCCCCTATCAAATCCAGAAATGCTGACTGATAAAATCGAAATCCATAAACAAGAAACTTTACTCACTAGTGAAGAAGAACGAGAAATAGAAGCACTCGAAGAAACAAAAGAACCTGATGACTGTTATTTTGATGAAAAAAACGAATTTCCAAATATTCCTTATCCAACTTCTATCCAGCCCAAACCAACATTGAAACTTAAAACCATAAAACTTGATCCACCGAAAGCAAGCGCTAAACTCCCTGCGATTTCTGCCGATCCAGAATATCAAATATCTCCCAAAAACCCTACCCCATCAAAAACCTCCTCTTTTTTTGAGGAAGCATCTGTCGACAATCAACAGGTGGGCGTAGAAGGAGAAAAATTTGTTTATCAGATGCTAAAAAAACACTATCAAGAAAAATATCCCTATTGCAAATTTTCTGAAACTGCAGAAGGATTTCACCTCAAAGGAACCCACAATAAAAATCCTTTAGATTTACATGTTATTTGGCACAATAAACAAACAGAAAGTGGAGACTCTAAAGACTTTAGCATCATCAAAAACGGCCAAGAACGCATTGTTGAGGTCAAAAGCAGCAAAGTCAAAAAATCAAGTTTTTTTGTCTCAGACAATGAATATGCACTCGCAAAACAATATGGACATCGATTTCGATTTTTTCATGTGCAAAACGTTGCGAATCCCGATGCCATCGCTCTAACGAAAATCAAAGATCCCATCGCACAAATCGAAACTGGACAGTTGTGCATAAAAAAAATGGAACTGAAACCCAACTCCTAGTGAGACTCAAACCGGCATTTCCAAAAAATCCGCAATATCAATAATCCGATAAAAATACCCACTATTGCCCACAGCATCACTGACACCCCCCAAATGAAATAGCACAGGCACCCTTGCAAATCCTTTGGGTGCTTTTAATCGAGATAATTTATCTTTCATTTCAGTGATTATCTCTGAGTGGATTTCTCGCCTTTTAAATTTAAACTCGCAAATAAACAATCCATGAGTTTTGGTTTGTACCAAATAATCAATCTGACAGCCCTGTTGCGTGCTATTTTTTATTTGTCTATAGGGACCACTGCGCACAACATCGATAGGAGAAACACCTAGTGTTTTCAATAAAATCGCACGATTTTGAAGAAGCAAAGTTTCAAGTTGCAAACCCCAGTGGGCATCAAATCCTGGCATGCTAGAAATAGCAAACTGTTTCCATTCATTATTAGAAATGGCTTCTAAATTTGGTGCTATCATTTTTAAATAAAATCTCATATAGGGATCTGAAATCCTATACAAACTTCTTTTCAATGGATTTCCTGTTTGAACTCGGGGTTCTTAAAAATTCAGCACTTTCCGGGATAGATAATGGCTCCAAACTCAAGGTTAAATTCACCCGACCAAAAAAGCGGTGCTTTTTAAAATATTTTTTTCAATCCAAGTAGACACCGAGCCACAAAACACCAACAGCATATGTATGCTTTGCTTATCCCACCAAGCCTTGAGTTTCGGGATAAAGGTTGGATCTTTTGAACCCATCCAGGAAATTTCATCAAACAAAATAATATCGCCTGATTGAATATGTAGACTTAAATACTCAAAAGCCTCACTCCAATCTTGAAAATTCATCACAGGCACTTTGAGAAACAATGCCAACTGCTGTGCAAAATGATCCCTTTGCTCTTGTGAAGACATGCCTTCTTGAGGAGCAAGACCTGCAAAACCCCAAAAAGTCTGAGGGAATGTTTTCTTCGCAAACTCAAGTATCAATCGGCTTTTCCCAATCCTTCTCCTCCCCTTGACCACCACCAGTCCAGATCTACCTCTCTGATATAAAGAGCCCAGCCGCTCTAATTCATTCTTCCGACCAATAAATACAGAATCTGACACCACAATCCTCTCATCTGCTCAAAATGTCATTATATCATGTTTTGAGCAGATGATAAGGCCTCGCGAAAGCGGGGGGTGACAGGGAAAGCGAAAATAACAACAAGCCCCCTCTCAGTGTTCTTTGTCTATACTCTAATAGACACTAAGGAGCCTTCCCCATGGAATTATTTGACCAAATTAAAGCAAGACATATGGCCAGCCAGCCAGAATCTCTTTCTCTCGATGAATACTTGAAACTGTGCAAAAATGATCCCCTGGCTTATGCCAATCCTGCAGAGCGGCTATTGCATGCCATTGGAGAACCAGAGATTATCGACACCCGACATGATCATCGACTCTCACGTATTTTTGCCAATAAAGTGATTGCACGCTACGCCGTATTCGAAGAATTTTATGGCATGGAAGAGCCCATTGAACGCATCATCTCTTATCTCAAGCATGCCGCTCAAGGTTTGGAAGAGAAAAAACAAATTCTCTATCTATTGGGGCCTGTGGGTGGAGGTAAGTCTTCATTGGCGGAAAAACTCAAAGACTTAATGGAAAAGGTTCCTTTTTATGCCATTGAAGGCTCACCGGTGTTTGAATCTCCTCTTGGATTATTTGCTGAAGAAGATTGGCCTATTTTAAGTGAAGAATATGGGATCCCTCTTCGTGCCCTCAAACAAATACGCTCTCCATGGGCGACCAAAAGACTCGAAGAATTTCATGGGGATATTAGTAAGTTCCGAGTGATCAAACTTCACCCCTCCCGACTCAAGCAAATTGCCATCACCAAAACAGAACCCGGAGATGAAAACAACCAAGACATTTCTTCACTGGTGGGTAAAGTAGATATCCGCCAACTCGAGCATTTTTCACAAAATGATCCTGATGCTTATAGCTACTCTGGAGGTCTGTGCCGCGCGAATCGAGGGATTTTAGAATTCGTAGAAATGTTTAAAGCCCCCATTAAAGTGCTGCATCCCTTGCTCACCGCCACCCAAGAAGGCAACTACAACCCCACCGAGGGGATTGCCTCTCTACCCTTTGAAGGCATGGTGCTTGCGCATTCTAATGAATCTGAATGGGTATCTTTTAAAAACAATAAAAACAATGAAGCCTTCATCGACAGAATTTATGTGGTCAAAGTTCCTTATAATTTACGTGTCAATGAAGAGATCAACATCCACCAAAAACTATTGCGCAATAGTGCATTGGCCAACGCCAGTTGTGCACCGGACACCTTAAAAATGCTCTCAGAGTTTATTATTCTCTCCCGACTCAAAGATCCCGAAAACTCCAACCTCTATTCTAAAATGCGCGTTTATAATGGTGAGAATATTAAAGATAGCGATCCGCAAGCAAAATCGTATCAAGAATATCGAGATTTTGCTGGCGTAGATGAAGGCATGAATGGGTTATCGACTCGATTCGCCTTTAAAATTTTATCACAAGTCTTTAACTTTGATAAAACAGAAGTGGCCGCCAATCCCGTGCACCTCATGTATGTATTAGAAAAACAAATTGAACAAGAACAATTCCCACAAGAGTTGCGTGAAAAATACCTCTATTTTATTAAAGGGGTACTCACACCACGCTATATTGAATTCATCGGGAAAGAAATTCAAACCGCCTATTTAGAATCTTACAAAGAATATGGTCAAAATATTTTTGACCGATACATTATCTTTGCCGATTACTGGATCCAAGATCAAGAATACCGTGATCCAGACACGGGCTCTGTATTCAATCGCGCTACCCTAAACGAAGAATTAGAGCAAATCGAAAAACCCGCGGGGATCA
>CAYGKN010000041.1:6138-13494 GCA_964350565.1 uncultured Gammaproteobacteria bacterium | reverse complement strand
TCCGATATCCGCATCAGTTTTCTGGAGGACAACGTCAACGTTTAAATTTGGCCAGAGCCTTATTGGCAAAACCACAATGTTTGATTTTAGATGAACCCACCAGTGCACTGGATGCACCATTGCGACAGAATATGATTGATTTATTAAAGCAAGTGCAGCAGCGCTATCAGATCAGCTATTTGCTCATCACGCATGATATGGCATTGGTCAAAGCTATGGCAGATGATGTGCTTGTGCTAGAGCAAGGGGAAATCATTGAGAGAGGACTGAGTTGCTTGTCTGCTCCCCAGCATCCTTACACCAAAGCGCTGCTGTCTTCCAGAGATTTGGCTTGTGGGTAGAATTGCTGATTTAAAAATTCAATCAATTCTCCTTCTGGGATTGATAGATTTTCTGTGGAACATCTGGATTTATATTCAATACAACCCCCATCGAGTTGTTTATTACCTAAAACCAGCCGATGCGGGATTCCCATCAAATCGGCTTTGGCAAACAGCGCACCGGGGCGCTCATCACTATCTTCTAATAGCACATCAAAACCAGAAGCCAATAAACGTTGATATAAGGCTTCTGTAGCTTGATGAATGCGCTGAGACTGATGATAACCCAATGGGATTAACACGATGTCAAAAGGCGACATTGCTTGAGGCCAGATGATTCCATCTGCATCATGATGCTGCTCAATAGCGGCAGCAACAATTCTCGATACCCCGATACCATAACATCCCATTTGCACCGGTTGCTGCTCCCCATTGCCATTCAATACAGAGAGATTCATGGGGGCGCTATAGCGTGTACCCAATTGAAAAATATGACCCACTTCAATGCCACGACACAGAGCCAATTTCCCCTGACCATCGGGACTGGGATCCCCTGCCACCACTTCACGCAAATCTGACACTTCAGGTACGGGTAAATCTCGCCCCCAATAGACATGAGAAAACTGCATGTCTTTTTCATTGGCCCCACAAAAAAAGTTTTGCATGGTTAATGCGCCATAATCGGCAATCAAGGGCCAGATGGTATCTATAGGGCCAATGGATCCGATACGAGAAGACCATTCAGGCAAGTCTTTTTCTAAGTCTATCAGAGTCAAAGGAGAGTATAACCAAGGATGTTTAGCCGCTTTAGTGAGACTTAGCGTGTGATCGCCTCTTAACAATAATCCCACAACAGGAGTCTCTACGCCTTTGACCAAAATCATTTTTAAAATTTGCTCTTCACCCACATGGAGAGCTTGTGCTTGAGTGCTCACACTCGGACAGTTGGGCAGTGTGACTTTTCCTAGAGGAATCGCATCTGCTTGAGGCAAATCAATGCGCTTGGGAGGAGAGAGTGTGGCGGCCTCGATATTCGCCGCATAAGTGCTCTCTGTACTATAGGCCAACACATCTTCACCGGTTTGCGCCAAGACATGAAATTCATGAGAACATGCCCCACCAATTTCTCCAGAATCTGCAGACACAGCACGAAAGTTTAAGCCCAGGCGTGTAAAAATATTGCAGTAGGCTTCATACATGTTTTGATAAGTGTCGGATAAACTCTCTGTATCCAAATGAAAAGAATAAGCATCTTTCATTAAAAATTCTCTAGCACGCAAAATCCCAAAACGAGGGCGCAATTCATCACGAAATTTTATTTGGATTTGGTATAACACAATGGGTAGCGATTTATAGCTTTTTAAATCTAAGCGCATTAAATCACAGATGACTTCTTCATGGGTTGGCCCAAAGCAAAAATCTCTATCGTGGCGGTCTGCCATCTTTAGCAGTAAATGACCATACTCTTCCCAACGTCCCGTCTCTTGCCACAGCTCAGCGGGTTGAATGGCTGGCATCCAGACTTCTTGCGCCCCAATGGCTTGCATTTCCTCGTGAACCACTTGGCTGACTTTTTTGAGTACTTTTAACCCCAAAGGCAACCAATGAAAAATACCCGCAGCGACTTTTCGAATAAACCCACCGCGAATTAAATACTGATGACTCATTACCTCGGCATCACGAGGTGCTTGGTGTAGGGCAGGGATATACAATTCACTCATTTTCATGGCTGACCTCAAAATAATAAGATGTTTAAAGAGACTAAAGGTTTCAAATCAATGCCTTGGTTGGGCTTGGCCATATTGGCATTGGAGTAATGCAAATAATAGGCTCCGAGTTGAAATTGTTGATGAGCCCCAAAAGCAATGCCGGCGCCAAATTTGTCTTGGAATGCCCAGTGCGCGCCTAAGTCTCGTCGTCCCAGTCGATCATGGCTGAGTGCTGCCACCCCGATGCTTGCCTCCAGAAAAGGAGAAAAGCCTTCAAGCGGCTTTAAAAACACTTGGACGCTGGGTGCTAAAGAGAGTGTACGTAAATTTTGGCGTGCCACGGCAGTCTGGCTTTGTGGTTTCCACTGTGCGACTGTGAGTTCCCAGAGGGGTTGAATGCTAAACCAATCTCCATCCCACCAGGGCTGCCAATGCCACTGTAAACCCGCTCGAAAGCCTCGTAGTTTATCTGGCTCACCATTCCCAAAACCTGCAGTGATGCCATCAAAGGCAAAGCTGGAAGAGACCAAGCACATCAAGAGTAAGAGTTTTCGAAAAAACATGGAAAGAGCCACCCTGCACCTCTCTCCATCCTTTCATATTTAACTGAAGAGTGCAAGTCAGCGTTTCAACGCGCAGTGTAGAACTACATATCCCAAAATGGCCGATGAGGTAGAACCAATCAGTACTCCTAAACGCATCAGGGTCTGAATGTCTACAGGTAGGGCGAGTATTCCAATAAATAAACTCATGGTAAATCCAATGCCAGTTAAACAAGCCATTCCAAAATAAGAAGACCAGGTGGTATCCTCTGGCAGTTTTGCTTTAAACAAGAACACTGCTAAACAGGAGAACACCATGACCCCAAGGGGCTTGCCTAAAAATAAGCCCAAAGCTATTCCTTTGGGCATATCTTGCATGAACATTTCAAGGGATAACCCTTTTAATGAAACACCGGCATTGACAAAAGCAAACAAGGGCAAAATGAGATACGCCACCCAATTGTGCAATTTATGCTCAAGCTGCACCAGGGTGGTTTGATGTTGCTTTTTATCTCTTTCTAACGGAATAAAAAATGCCAATACAACCCCGGTGAGCGTGGCATGGATCCCCGATTTTAATAGACAAATCCACAACAAGATGCCTAGTGAGAGATAGATGCTCAAGTGTGGGTTGTTTCTCCAGTTGAGAATGAGTAATCCAGCCAAGGGTAGCAAGGCATAGGATAACCATGCGGGATCCAATCCTTTGGTGTAGCAAATGGCAATGATGAGTACGGCAATGACATCGTCAATGATGGCAATGCTGAGCAAAGAGAGTTTGAGAGATTGGGGGACGTTGCCCAATAAAGCCAATATACCAAGAGCAAAAGCAATATCGGTGGCCGCGGGAATGGCCCAACCTTTTGAAGCGATGGGATCAGCATGGTTGAATGTTTGGTAGATGAGTGCGGGGATCAATACGCCTCCAATGGCTCCCATCACAGGCAGTAGTGCTTTTTCTAGGTGTTGTAAGTGACCCATGAGCATTTCACGCTTGAGTTCCAAGCCTGCCACAAGAAAAAAAATGGCCATCAATCCGTCATTCACCCACAACCACAATGGTTTGTCCAACCACAGGGTTCCCAAACGAATATGAATGGGAAATTCAATGAAAGCTTCATAGTGTTGATGCCATGGCGAGTTGTTGAAAATTAGGGCAAGAATAGCCGCAAAAATGAGTAACAGGCCACTGGCTGCTTCCAAGCGCAAAAAATTCTCAAGAATTTTCACCACAACCTCCGTACTTTATTTAAGATTGGCACGAAATGAGGATTTTTCAACGAGCAGATTTTTTATTTAAAAAAGCCGACAAACGCTTTTGAGCATCTTCTGTGGTGCGCAACTGCGCAATCATTTGAATCAACGCCTCTTCATTATGGTGAGCTGGCGCATGTTTTTGTAATAGTTGCTTGCTTGCATATAAGCCCGAGGGGGATAACATTTGCCAACGTTGAGAAATCTCCTCCACAGCATCGTCAAGCACTTCTAAAGGCACGACATCATCTAAGATTTGATATTGATGAGCCTCGTGCGCATCAAATCGATTGGCAGTTAAAAACCATCGCTTTACCACTTGGGTGGGTGCTCGTGAGAGAATATAAGGGCTAATCACGGCAGGTGCTAATCCCAACGATGCCTCTGAAAAGCAAAAGGTGGATTCTTTGACCCCAATAGCCATATCACTGGCTGCGAATAAGCCAATGCCTCCTCCAAAAGCATGTCCCTGGATGGCGGCTACAGTCATTTTGGGAGAAGAGTAGATGGCTTTAAATAGTTGAGATAGCGCTTTGGCTTGTTGATAGTTTTCTTCCAAACTGGCGTGAATGCCATTTTTCATGTCGGCCAAATCTGCACCTGCAGAAAAAATAGGGCCACTGGAGCGCAAAGTGATGACTTGAATATCCTCTCTATAAGCATACTGGGTATAAGCTTGGGTCAAGGTGGCTATCAGCTCATGATTTAGGGCATGATGGCACTGAGGACGGTTTAGTCGAAAATGCACCACAGGGGTGCGTTCGTCAACGATGAGAACCATGAGAAGGCTTCCTATGCACAGATCGTTTATAAATTAACAAGATTTTCCCTGATCGTAAAGGTTGTTGGGGTTTGAGATGATTCCAATCCACCAATTGATTCACATGGATATCGAAGTGGCGGGCAATCTTCCATAATGAATCCCCTTCACGAATGACATAGCGATGGATCACCGGTTGTGGAAGTTTGGTATGGTGATAGGGTAGCCGATAAGTCCGATTCCAATGAATATCTGAGGGTAGAATTCGAGAGGCTCTGGGAATGCGTAGAGTTTGACCAGGCTTTAGGCGCGAATTTATGGATAGGTGATTCACTTGGCGAATGAGAATCTCAGGGATCCCATAATGACGAGAGATATGAGAGAGGGTTTCGTGAGGCTTGACCTGGTGATGTAGCCAATGCACGCGATGCTCTTTAGGCAATAAGGCCATATTGCGCTCAAAGGTACTCACCAAAGGTTTAGGAATTAATAAGTGGTGTAATTCTGATGGATCGGTGGCCCAGCGATTAAATTCTGGATTGAGACGATAAATTTCATCTGTAGAAGCATGTGCCAATTTCGCCACCAAATCCAGAGCAATCGGTCCCTTAATAGGTACAGAAGAAAAATAGGGACTATTGGGAATAAAGGGCAGTTGCAGGGCCTTAAAATCTTCTGAATGTGCAATGATATAAGAAAAAGCCAACAAACGAGGGACATATTGTTTGGTTTCTCTGGGTAGAGGCAAGTCCCAAAATCGTGTGCCGCGTCGGTGTCGACGGTTGTAATGAATGGCATTGAGCACAGTTCCCTCACCAGAATCATAAGCGGCAATGGCCAGTAACCAATTTTCATTGAAAAAGTGATACAGATATTCTAGATAATTTAATGCCACCGCTGTAGAGAGGCGAATGTTGCGTCTGTCATCTTTCCACCAACTTCGATGCAAACCAGATTTATCTCCAGTTTTAGGCATCAGTTGCCATAGCCCCGCTGCACCAGCAGGAGAGTAGACGAAGGGATCATAAGCACTCTCAATAATCGGAAGCAGAGCCAGCTCTGCAGGCATGTGACGAGCCTTGATTTGTCCATAGATGTACCCCAAATAGGGCACTGCACGCTCATAGACTTTATCAAAATAAAAAGGATGGGCTTTGATCCAGGCAATTTGATTGGCAATTTGAGGCTGCTGCGGGTTCACCGGCAATTGAAAATGGGCGACGAGAGAAGACCAGAGACTGTGAGGCGCATAGGCCACAGGCGAGTCATCTTCCTCATTCCACCAATGGCGTATGGATAAGCTTGCGCTGGCCTGAGCAAGGTTGACCCAAAGCGAGATTAAGACAAAAATGAAGCTACATATTTTCTTGAACATTCACCCGATACTACGTGGGCTGAAGCACTAGGTCAATAGGCTGGTTTGACAGTGGCGGTTCATGTATGTTTTTATAGGCATGTTTTTGTGGTCGCTTGTAACTGATATGACACAACATTGGGAAGTACACTCTGATGGCGCTTGCTCGGGAAATCCTGGCCCAGGTGGCTGGGGGGTGGTTGTGCTGACACCCTTGGGTGAGGAGCAACATTATTCGGGTGGCTCTAGTGACACCACGAATAATATTATGGAGTTGACTGCGGCCTATAAAGGCTTGGAAGCCACGCCAGAAGGTGCGTATGTGCGGGTGTTTACCGATTCCAAATATGTGCAGCAAGGGATGTCTTCTTGGGTAGGAGGCTGGAGCAGAAAGGGTTGGAAGACTACCAGTGGGAGCCCCGTAAAAAATCAGGAATTGTGGAAACGTTTGATGCAGATTTGCAGTGCTCGGCGTGTTGAATGGATGTGGGTTCCTGGGCACAGTGGGCATTTCTACAATGAGAAAGCTGATGCTCTGGCAAGAGCTGCCACACCCAATTGTTAGGGGGCATGATGCGTCAAGTCGTGATTGATACTGAAACCACCGGACTGTCTGTGAAGCAAGGGCATTTATTGGTGGAGTTTGCTGCTGTTGAAATTCAAGACCGCGTAAAAACAGGAAATGTTTTTCACACTTATATCAATCCTCATCGCTCTATTGATCCAGGTGCTCAAGCGGTGCACGGCATTACCAGTGCATTTTTACAAGATAAGCCGACATTTGAGCAAGTTGCTAACGACATGTTGGCATTTATGATTGATGCTGAACTCATTATTCACAATGCGCCTTTTGATTTGAGTTTTTTGAATCATCAATTGGGTCAACATATTGATGGTTTTAATTCCCTCAATGATTGTTGTCAGATCCTAGATACCTTAATCATGGCCAGAAAAAAGCACCCCGGACAAAAGAATTCATTAGATGCACTATGTAAACGTTATAAAGTGGATAACAGTCATCGCACCCTGCATGGTGCGCTATTGGATGCGGACTTACTCGCGGATTTATATTTAGTAATGACTGGTGGACAGGTGGAGTTGTTTGCTCAAGATGATAAAGAGTCCAAGCCTGGTGAGTCCTCAATGATCTCAGCACAAGCCTTAGATGGAATTAAAGGATGGTCAGTGGATGACTCAATGAGAAAAGCACATCGTGAGTATCAAAAAAAGTTTGAGCTTGAGGAAGATTAAGAAGGTTCCCGCTTTCTGTCATTCCCGCTTTCGCGGGAATGACAAGGGGGCGCGGGAATGACATCCTTCTGTCATCCCCGCGTACGCGGGGATCTTACTTGAGCGGGAAAGATTCCCGCTTTCGCGGGAATGACAAGGGGGCGCGGGAATGACATCCTTCTGTCAT
>CAYGKN010000041.1:0-6038 GCA_964350565.1 uncultured Gammaproteobacteria bacterium | reverse complement strand
TGAGCGGGAAAGATTCCCGCTTTCGCGGGAATGACAAGGAGGCGCGGGAATGACAAGGGGGCGCGGGAATGATAAGGGAGTACGCGAATGATAGCATGCTTCAATCAGGTTTTTTGTATAATAATTGAATCAACCGAATGCGTCGTTGATCGGCGCTGAGAATACGAAAAAAATAAGCACCGAGTTGAATGCTTTCATGTCTTTTAGGAATATGTCCCAATGCTTGAATAATGACACCTCCTAGCGTATCTGCTTCAATGGGATTATCGTCATCAAGGCACAATGGGGCTTCGAATTGTTCATAAAAATGATTCAAGGGCACATAACCCTTAATATGATATTCGTGGGCATTGAGTTTTTTGATAAAACATTCATCTTCAAAGTCATGTTCATCGGCAATATCTCCGACAATTTGCTCGAGAATATCTTCTAGGGTCACCAATCCACGAATACCACCATGCTCATCGACAACAATGGCAATGTGATTTTTGTCGGCACGAAAGTTTTGTAATAGAGTATTTAAACTTTTAGTTTCAGGAACAAAAAAAGCGGGCCGAATAAATTGAGAAAGACTATAATTTGTAGCAGCAGTGTCGAGTAATGAGAGGAGATCCTTAGCAATGAGGATCCCGAGTATTTTTTCTTTATCTTCACTGAAGACGGGATAGCGAGAATGTTCATTCTCAATCAAAATGGTTTTGATTTGAGAAAGTTCCATATCTTCATCGATGGTAATCATTTCTGCTCTGGGAATCATAATGTCGGCGACATCCATTTTTTCTAGTTGCAGAATACCACTGATCATGTTTTCGGTTTCAGTGCTCATGGTGTGATGGTTCCGATAATAATTCAGGAGTGTCTCTAGAGAGACTTCTCCAAACAATCCTTTCCAAAGATAATACTTAAACTGTTTCCAAAGGGGCATACGGATCCTCAAAACCCATGGCGATTAAATACTGTGTCTCTAAGGCTTCCATCTCTTTGGCCTCTTGAGAGGTTTCGTGATCATAACCTTTTAAGTGTAAAATCCCATGTATGATTAAATGCACGACGTGCGCGAGCAGACTTTTTTTTTGTTCTTGGGCTTCTTTTTCAATAATTTCCATACATAAAAATACATCTCCTAAATCATGATTTCCATCGATTTCTGAAGGAAAACTGAGTACATTGGTGGGGTAGGCTTTATCGCGATAATATTTATTTAAATATTGCATATCTTTAGCAGATAAGAAGACCAAGGCCATGTATTCCAGTTCGCTGATCACCATACGATCAATCTCATAAATATAGTTCATAAAATCTGGAATATTTGAGGGTAGGTTAAGGATTCGTATGTTGCTGCTCATGACTGTACGCATTTACAATGGCTTGAATTAAAGGGTGACGCACAATATCGTTCTGAGAAAAATGGCAGAACCCCACTCCTTTGATATTTTTGAGTCGCATCAGGGCATCGGGTAGTGCAGAGAATTTCGGATCGGGTAAATCGATTTGTGTAATGTCACCCGTAATCACCATCTTAGAACCAAATCCAATGCGCGTTAAGAACATTTTCATTTGACCTTGGGTACAGTTTTGAGCTTCATCCAAGATGATAAAAGCGTCATTGAGCGTTCGACCTCGCATATAAGCCAAAGGAACCATTTCAATTTGTCCACGCTCTGTGAGTTTGTTGAGGCGAGCAGAGCCGAGTAAATCGTGCAGGGCATCGTACAACGGCTTAAGATAAGGGTCAATTTTTTGATTGATGTCTCCGGGCAAAAACCCCAATCGTTCACCAGCCTCGACCACAGGGCGCACGAGAACAATGCGACCAATTCTATCCGTGATTAAATATTTAACGGCTAAGGCTACGGCTAAAAAAGTTTTTCCCGTACCCGCAGGTCCGACCCCAAAGGTGACATGATTGTTTTCAATGCAATTGCAAAAATATTGCTGAGCCGGGTTTCGACATTGGATATCTCCAATGGGACTTTGCAAAATGGTTTCAATCATCATTTGACGTCCATGCATGAGATTCTGATGAAGGTTGTAGAATTGCTGAGAAGTTTCAATGTTGTTGTCCAGATATTGTCCATATATATCGCAAAGAAATTGTACTACTTGAAATACGGTTTGTTCTTCGCCTTTGAGGTAGAATTGATGGCCACGATTATGGATTTCAAGCTGATGTTGGTGGCTTAAATAGTGCAAATGTTCATCACAATCTCCGCAGAGCTTTGAAAGTGCGTCATTATTGATAGGAACTAGTGTAAATTGCGTCTTAGTGGGCACGTATGCATACCATAAACCTAATCTCATTATAGCTGATGGTTGTGCGCTTGTCACCTTGATTATTTTTCATGACGAATGTGTACGCCTTCCCAATGTTTAGGCGGATTTTCACAGTATTCTTGACTGCGTTCATAGTAAATCTGATAAATTTTTGACTCAGGATTCTGAGAAACTAATTTTTTAAAGGCTTTCTTGGCTTTTTTCCATTTTTCCTTGTAGTAGTATTCCATGGCCACTCGGTAGGAGAGCAATTCTTCTAGAGAAGATTCAGGTAGGGTGACTTTTTTTCCAAGCACTTCATATACGCAAATGGCTTGTTGTTTACCCTTAACTTGTACTTTGTCCAACAGGCGAAAGGCATAGTCTTCCATGCTGGCATTGAGACAAGCCTCACCGACCACTAAATCGACTCCATAAAATTTGGTGAGTCCTTCGAGCCTAGAGCCGAGATTCACTGCATCTCCAAGCACGGTATAAGAGCGCCTAAATTCTGAACCCATGTCACCGACATTCATTATGCCGGTGTTGACGCCAATGCCGATTTCTATTTTGGGTAAACCTTTTTCTGCAAATTCGGTTTGTAATGTTTTGCATTTATCAATCATTGCTAACGCGGCTTGAATGGCATGACGCACATGTTTTTCATCCAGCAGTGGGGCGCCCCAGAATGCCATGATCATATCGCCAATGTATTTATCAATGGTTCCATGATGTTCGAAAATAACTTGTGTCATGGGTGTTAAAAAGTCATTCAACAAATTTTTCAATTCAACGACAGAAAGTTGCTCTGAGATGCTTGTGAAATTTCTGATGTCTGCAAACAATACAGACATTTCTCGCGTATCCTCAGTCGTCACATAGCGACCAGGATTTTTTGCCATTTCTTCAACATGCTCTGGGGGGACATACTGACCAAAAATCCATTGCAAAGACTTTTTAGAGCGGCTTTCAAAAATCATCCCATAGCCCAGATTGGCAAGAGCCAAAAAGAAAAACATGATGGCTGGCAAAAACGTGTAGAGCACTAAATTATAATAATGAAATAAGGCTCCTTGAAGATATAAACAAAAAATAGGAGCCAGCATTCCCATTATCACATTGATGGTGCCTCCCATGAAAGGCAATAAGAATGCAAAAAAAGTTCCAAAACTTAGGATGATCATAAACTCAATGGTTTTTGCCCAGATCGGTCGCATGGGAAAACGTTGATTGAGTAGGGCATCTGCAATATTGGCATGTACTTCAACACCGGGAAATACACTACCGGTAGGCGTGGCTCTGGAGTCTCCCATCCCCAATGCAGAAGCGCCGATAAATGCGATTTTATGTTCGAAGTCTGATTTTTGATAATCACCTTCCATGATTTTTGCAGCAGAATAATAAGGAAAGGTGTAAGGGCCACCACGATAGGGAATAATGACGCGACCAAATTGATCCGTGGATAAATAATAGTTACCGAATTGAATACCTTCTAGAATTTTACGCCCACCGATTTCTTGGAAATCAAATTGGAGATTGTCTTGCAGTAAATACAAACGAATGGCTTCAGTTGCCAAGCTAAAATACAGGGCATTTTTGTATCGCAACACAATCGGGGAACGTCTAATCACTCCATCGTGATCAGGGATGGTAGTGAGAAAACCTGCGTGTTTTCCAGCCTGTTGCAATGGACCGGTATTTCCAGTAAAGCCTTGCATTTTTAATCCTCGCAAATCTTTTCTCAAATACTTTGGTAGGTGGTAAGCAGCTTTGGGGAGAGCGCCTTCCTCACTATGACTGCGGTTGTGGAAGATAAAGCCCAGCACATTATCTCCTTCTTTGAGTTGATCGATCAGAGGATCAGTTTTAAGAAGCTCTGTGGATAAGCTTTTTAAATGTTCTTCAAATGCAGTAGAGTATTCACTAGCAGGCAATTCATCGAGTATGGAGAGTAATTCTTGGGCAGGATTGTCCTCACTTTTGGGAAAGACCACATCGAATGCTACGACAATCACACCCATTTCTTGGAGTTTTTTAACCAATTGGGCAATCAGCAATCTTGGCCAAGGCCAATTTCCATAGCGTGCGAGACTTTGATCATCGATATCTACAATAATAATAGGGTTATTTTTAGACAATTTCGAAGAAGGCCAGAGTTTCATATGGGCGTCATAGACAAGATTGTCCATGGCCTCCAACCAGAGCTGCCAAGGCGCTTGGGTACTAATTCTCCAGGAAGCACAAGCAAATACGACAATCAAACCCAATAAAATGGGTTGATATTGTTTTCTGAGTTTGGCTCCAATCATGAGGGATGACCTTTCTAGAAATTGGCTATATTTAGAGTATATACGGGAGCAGCGACTTAGTCTTTTTTTGGCAGCAATGTCTTTTTCTGCGCACTTTGATGTCTGGCTTTTAATTCCACATTGATATAGCGATCGGTAGTGAGACTCGAGCTGTGACCGGCATCATCTCGCACATGTTCTCTGGGACGATGTTTCACATCTTCAGAGATCCCCGTATGCCGCAACCAGTGGACAGTGGCGCTGGAGAGATGCAGGGCATCTTCTTCTGCGCCGGCCTGGTGTAATCGTTGCTGTGCTTCATCGAAGACTTGTTGAATCATTTCTCTGATCCAGCTGAGATCAGAGAGTGCTCCTTTACCTCGTGATTTCGGAAATAGTGGCGTGTCATCTGAGGGGGAGGGGAGTGGAACCAACTGAAGGTGAGAGCGCCATCGTCTAAAGGCAAAGAGCATATCATCACTCACAGCAATTCTACGAAGCTTATGGCCTTTACCGACAGTTTGAAACCACCAATATCCTTCGTCGTCTTGAAAAAAGTCATTCATGGTTGGTGTCCAGCGGGCAGTGGCCCCCAGTTCAGAGATCCGTAGGTATAACAAATACAAACAAGAAAACATGAAACGGGTACGTTCATGTCGGGGATCTTCTAAGATGAGATCATCCACCACGGCTAGAATGGTTTCCCATTGGCGCTGATTCAGGCGACGTATGGGTTTGAAATCTTGTTGTTTTCGAATGAAACGACTTTTTTGTTTAATAAGCGCCACAGGATTATTCGAAAGATAGCCTTCTGAAATTAAGTAATTGAAAAAAGTCCCCAACACAGAAAATAAATCTTTAATCGCACTATTAGACCATTTAAAATCTTTAGCTGAAATGGTTTTTGCTAAATGACGCTCAGATTTTTTGGCCCGAACCACAAAGGGGCGCCAATCGGGATTGGGTCGGCGTTCACCTTCAACTTCGATAAATCGGGGATGGATTTGGGTGGCAATCCAATGCTCTGGAGGATGTTGGCAAAATTCAAGATATTGCTCGATGTCTTGTCGATGGAGTCCTGGCAAGGTTTTTGGGTGAATATGCGTTAGCCATTGAAATAAACGTTCGACTTCTCGACGGTAGGTATTGAATGTACTGGCTTGCCCACTGTAGCTGTTTAAAAACATCAACGCATGGCGATAGTCGGGTAGATCCGCTTGGCTAGGAGATAACAGGGCTTCCTGGCAAGACGAAATGGCGTCAAAAAAAGGGGTGAATGTGATTTTTTTGTTTTTCATCAGATAAAATTTAATGGATTAGACAAAAAAAATCAATATGACCAAGAGACAGCTGAGACGTGGGGTTCCATACAGGCTCCAGCTAGATTCCCGCTTTTTTATTGTATGTTAAGGATTCTTAATTTTTTTTTAAGGTTTGTTAAGCTCGACTTTGGCCATTTTTAGCCCCAGATCGGTCACATATTGGTCAAAAAAATAA
>CAYGKN010000040.1:0-13549 GCA_964350565.1 uncultured Gammaproteobacteria bacterium | reverse complement strand
TCCCCTCCCAGCGACTTCACCAACCGCGCAAGCCTAGCAATCTCAGCTTGTTGAGTTTGAAGCTCAGCTTCTTTAGTTTGAAGCTCAGCTTGTTGAGTTTGAATCGTCGAATGCAGCTGAGTACGCTCTAGACTCCACTCCCTCTTGTTTTTGATAAATTTCTGAGCGTCCTGTTGTCTCTTGTGATACTCATCAAAAATAACCCCAACAACTTTTTCTCCAGCACCCATAAACTTTTTGACCTCAGGATATTCTGCAACCAATTTTTCAGACAACAGAACCAATTTTGATGAAGATTTCGTTTCACCTTGTTCTAGTGAAAGGGCCTGAAATCCTTCCTGAGATTTTTGAGGAGCACTCACATCCAAACCTTTGCCAACTTCTTCGAATAAAAAAAACAAATCGGCATCCAAATTTCTTCTATTCGCTTCATCAATCGATCGATATAATTCAAACACTGTCTTGAGCCTCTCCCTTCTACTGACCTTCCCTCCTTTCATTGGCCACCAAGAATCAAGGTATTTTTTCCTCTCTCGACAATATTCAATAAGGTAACAACAACAAGCAAGTCGGAACTGGTAAAGGGGGTTGATGGACCTTGACAAGGAAATAAGACTGGTAAGCAAAATCCCCCAGAGCAAACGATATGCATGCTTATCTTGCTCTTTTTTTAAAAAATCTTGATTAAGGACGTCATAAGCACAAGAAGTCACCCTCTCTTTATCCAATAAACTAGCATGCCAGCGCAAGAAACTTGAAAGTCCAAAATATCTTTTTTCTCTTTCTATTCTCCAAAGCTCAAAAAAACCTTTTGAGCCTTTCAATTTATCAAAAAAATGTTGCGCAACGGCAAAAAAAACACTATCACCTTCTTCTGAAATAGATACAGGGAAACTCGACATGGAATATATAGAACCAAGGCCATTATTAAATAAAAGCTTTTCAAGCTCTTGAACTACGTTGGCTTTGATATACTCTTTTTTATTTGAAGAGCTTTCAAACTCTTCTTTAGAACTATCGCTCAATAAATTCCATGGCAAAAAACTGTGATTGGAAGCATCAGAAAATACTTTTAAAGCAAATTGAGTGTAGCGCCTTGAAAAATAACTTCTTGTGTTTTTCAAGACTTTAACTTCATCCTTATCTTGAAGCCTTTTAAGCTCTCGAAGCTTTTTATAAGCATCCTGTTCATAACTCAAAAAACTTTTTTCAAAATCCCCTCTCATAATACTCAAGCAGCCAAGATTTTCAGCATCATCTAATTTTTTCTCAATAAGGCATAAACTCTCTGCCAAGCGTAAATATCGAGAGCCTAAGTATGCCTGGAGTGCTAGCTTTTTATTGTTTGCATCAAAGTCCAAAGCACTTGCGAATTTTTTCCCTTCTTCACAAGACAACTCTGAAGGATCAATTGCTTTTTTTGTCAATAACACGCTTGGAATCTCATGTGAACACCGACTAATATGCTTTCCTTCTAACCTATTGAGCTCTTCACGTGGAAAATAACGAGGAAACAAATAATATTGAGAATCCTCGAACATACCGTTCAACTTCAACTTCACCCACTGCTTTGTTTCTTTAGAAAATTCCCCAAACAACAACGGAGCACTATGAAACCTACGAACAGAATCCAGTGGAAACTCTTTGTGTTTATTTTCCTCATTATTGAGCTTCAACTCAAAAATGTGCCAACCAACCCGAGCCTCACGCAATTGAGGGCCCAATGAATAATTTAATTCCTCATCTTCGAAAACTGATTGACAATAAAATTCATAGGCAGCACTGTAACGAAACTCAACCAGGCTATGAAGCATCGGAACAGTGTTACTCATCTGGTAACCTGAGTAACAGTAATTCTCATACAACTTTTTGTACTTTGGAAAACACGGTAGGCGAGCCGCCTCCATCGATTGGAAATTTGCAAAAACCCCAATAATCTCATCAAAAAAATCGACATAAAACTTGTAGAGATCTCTCAGTAAACTATTTATCAAGCACTCTTGGTGTAACTGCTCCAACTCAAGCCTATGGACATTCACTTCAGAAAATTTGTATACATCTTCATCCAATGCCAATTCGAACTTTCCTAGCAACGCGAGTGCCACATCAAATTTGTTCTGACGTATTGCGCTAGAAGCCGATTCAAAAACAGCTTGGTACTGGTCAGCCGCTCTCTCATCAAACGATAAAAGTGGAAGTAAACCCTGATCACTGCTTTGCTCATGAGGCGAGGTTGAAGCATCCAATTTTTCTTCACCCTGAGAAGCTGCAGGGTCATGACCATGTATCTCATCGCCTCGAAAATGCCTCTTTTCACGAGGATTGCTTAACACAGGTCGAGATAACTTTTTCTCATCCTGACCAATTAGGCTTCCAAGCTCTATGTCCTTAGAATCTACAACACCCGCATTTAACACGAAGAAACTCCATTAACCATCGAGCCTTAATTGTTTCACAGAAAAATAATCCTGTCAAAAATGGAATTTATTGCTCATTACGTCATGTGTAAAAAAATCAAACCTTTTGCATAACACCTACACGCCCAAGCAAGACCCTCGCGTGCGAGGGGATGAGAAGTTTCCTTCTTAAGCATAGACCTTTCCCTGGAAAATAAGTGAGTCACCTTGCACATCTACCTCAATCGCATCTCCCTTGCTCAATTTTCCGGCAAGCACTTCATTGGCGAGTGCATTTTCCAACTGATGTTGCAACACGCGCTTGAGAGGACGTGCGCCATACACAGGGTCGAAACCTTCTTTAGCCAAATGAGCGATCGCGGCATCACTCACTTCTAGCGTTACCCCTTGAGCGAGTAATCGTTTGACAATGCGAGCGACTTGTAAATCCGCAATGGCACGGATATGCGTTTCTCTGAGGGCATGGAACACCACCATTTCATCGATGCGGTTGATGAGTTCTGGACGGAACTCTTGTCGCACAACATCCAGCACCGCCTTTTTGATATGAGAATCATCATCGCCACTCATCTCTTGGATCAACACCGAACCAAGATTCGAGGTCATGACAATCACTGCATGGCGAAAATCCACACTGCGACCTTGGCCATCGGTTAATCGACCATCATCGAGCACTTGGAGTAAAATATTAAAGACATCTTTGTGGGCTTTCTCAATTTCATCGAGCAAAATGACTGAATAGGGGCGTCGTCGCACCGCTTCTGTAAGGTACCCGCCCTCTTCATAGCCCACGTAGCCTGGAGGGGCACCGATGAGCCTTGAGACGGCATGTTTTTCCATAAACTCTGACATGTCAATGCGGATCATTGCTGCTTCTGTATCGAATAGAAACTGTGCCAAGGCTTTGCACAGTTCAGTTTTACCTACGCCGGTGGGCCCCAAAAAGAGGAATGAGCCAATGGGTTTATTGGGATCGGACAAACCCGCTCTAGAGCGGCGGATGGCATTCGAGATGGCACCTATGGCTTCTTCTTGGCCAATGACGCGTTCATGCAATGCTGACTCCATCGACAAGAGTTTTTCGCGCTCTCCGGAGAGCATTTTACTCACGGGGATTTGGGTCCACTTCGAGACCACCTGGGCAATTTCTTCTTCGGTGACGCGATTGCGCAACAGCGTGTGGGCATGCTGCTCTTGAGCCATGGCACGTTCCAACTCCCGTTCTAATTCGGGGATGATGCCATATTGCAATTCAGACATTTTGGTCAAGTCTCCTTCACGTTTGGCTTGATCAAATTGCTGTCTGGCTTGCTCTAATCGGCTCTTCACACTTTGTGCGCCTTGGAGTGTGGCTTTTTCCGTACGCCAGATATCTTCCAAGGCTTGGTATTCTTTTTCTACGGTCTTCAGTTGCGTTTCTAAATCTTTCAAACGTTGTTTGGAGGCTTCATCGGTTTCTTTTTTGAGGGCTTCTCTTTCGATTTTCAGTTGAATGAGTCGGCGCTCTAGTTTATCCATAGATTCCGGTTTAGAGTCGATTTCCATACGGATTTGGCTGGCAGCTTCATCGATGAGATCGATAGCTTTATCCGGCAATTGTCGATCGGTAATGTAGCGTGTAGAGAGTTGCACGGCCGCAATAATGGCCGGATCGGTAATTTGTACACCATGGTGCACTTCGTAGCGCTCTTTCAAGCCGCGCAGAATGGCGATGGCTTCTTCTTCGCTGGGAGCTTGGACCAACACCTTTTGAAAACGACGCTCTAGGGCTGCATCTTTTTCGATGTATTGTCGATATTCATCGAGGGTGGTGGCACCGATGCAATGCAATTCCCCTCTGGCCAACGCAGGTTTGAGCATATTGCCTGCATCCATGGCGCCATCTGCGCGCCCTGCCCCCACCATGACATGCAATTCATCGATGAAAAGAATAATTTGTCCTTCTTGTTGAGCGAGAGCTTGGAGCACTCCTTTGAGGCGTTCTTCGAATTCGCCACGGTATTTCGCGCCAGCGACGAGTGCAGCCATATCCAATGACAAGACGCGTTTATTTTTTAAGCCTTCTGGAACTTCTTGGTTGACGATACGCATGGCCAACCCTTCTGCGATAGCAGTTTTACCCACACCCGGTTCGCCGATGAGCACGGGATTATTTTTGGTGCGGCGTTGGATCACTTGGATCACGCGTCGAATGATATCATCGCGTCCGATGACTGGGTCGAGTCGACCTTCTTCGGCTTTTTGAGTTAAATCTAGGGTGTATTTTTTGAGAGCTTGCTGTGCACTCCCACCTTCTGAAGACACGCCTTCCGTTCCAAAATGTTGTGTGAGTGCTTTTTCCATGGCTTCTTTAGAGACTGAGCAGGCTTCCAGGATGGGTTTTAGGCTTTTGTCATCGAACATGGCCAGCAAAAACAATTCTGCGGCGACATATTCGTCTTTGCGCTTGGCGGCCAGTTGAATCATGCGATTGAGTAATTGTCCGGCCTGTGTGCTCAGATGCACTTCACCGGCATTGCCGCTCACTTTCGCAGTTCGTGAGAGAGCCTGTGTAAGACGTTCATCGAGTCGAGTCACATTCACGCCTGCGGCTTGGCAAAGAGAAGCGATGCTGGAAGGAGATTGACTCAGTAGGGCTTTAAACAGATGGGTGCTGTCGATGAAGGCATGTTCTTGCTCTAATGCCAGGGTTTGAGCATCGGCGATGGACATTTGCATTTGGGTGGTAAATTTATCGAGTCTCACTTGCATTTCTCCGCACAAAACGCTTAACTACAATATTGGGGTAGTTCTATCATTTTTCAAGGGAGTTGGTATGTCAGAAGAGCCGGTACGTGTAGAATTGGGTGCAGAGACCAATCGATTATTATCTCAAACCGTCAAAGAATTTCGTCGGGGGCGTCAATGGCGCATTTTTATACGGTTGCTATTAATCGGGCTACTGGGCACTCTCTTATTCAGCGGCATATTTGAGCAGCAAAAAAGTATTCCGCAGCATTTAAGGGCGCATGCGGCGATCATTCAAGTCAATGGGCCGATTATGGCAACGGCTTCCGCGAGTGCGGAGAATATTATTGCTTCACTGGAGCAGGCCCTTAAAAGCCGGCATGTTAGGGGCATCATTTTAAACATCAATAGTCCTGGGGGCAGTCCGGTACAGGCGGACTATGTTTACAAAGCCATTGTCAGTGCACGCCATGATCATCCCAACATCCCTATCATTGCAGTGTGTAATGACATGTGTGCCTCTGCGGCGTATTTTATTGCCTCAGGCGCAAATCAGATTTATGCCGATGAGGCGAGTTTGGTCGGTTCCATTGGCGTATTGATTAATGGGTTTGGTTTTGTGGATGCGATGAATAAACTGGGCGTTGAGCGTCGTTTATTAACCGCGGGTGTGAATAAAGGGTTTTTAGATCCGTTTTCCCCACTCACGGGAGATGAGCGCGCCAGGGCACAGACGTTGATCAATGACATTCATCAGCAATTTATTCAGCGTGTAGTTGCGGGTCGAGGCGATCGTCTAAGTCGTGGTGGAGATATTTTCTCGGGTGCGGTATGGACGGGTCATCAGGCGCAGCAGTTGGGATTAATCGATGGTTTTGGGAGTGCGCAGCAGGTGACGCGTTCGGTCTTAAAGCTCAATTCTTTGATTGATTACACGGTACAAAAGCATTATTTTGATGAATTGATGCGTCAATTGAGCTCTGATTTTATCGGGCCATGGGTTGAGCATTTTCGTTCGATGCACTGGGGGTGAGCCATGAGAAATCGTTTTGGGGGGATGACATTAATTGAGTTGATGATCACATTGGTGATTGTCGCGATTATTGCGAGTTTTGCGATCCCTTCTTACATGCAGCATGCACAGGCGGCGCGTCGAACCGATGGGCAGAGTGCTTTGATGGATTTATACGCGAGAATGGAGCGTTATTACGCCAACAACAACACTTACGTTGGGGCCACTATTGGTGATGGTGGAGCCAATGAAGTATTATCTCGCCCTGCGAGTGAGGAGGATCCTGCCTGTCCGGTGAATACCGCACCGAGTCCGGAGCAGTATTATTGTTTGCGGATCAGTGCGAGCAGTGCGACGGCATTTACGCTACAAGCGGCCCCTCGTACTGGAGGTCCACAAGCAGGCGACACGGATTGTGCCACTTTGAGCATCACCTCAGCGCAGGTGAAGGGACAGACTGGTTCTGCGGGTACGGATGTGTGTTGGAAACGATAATGAATAAACAATTTGAAACGGCGGTGGTGCATGCGGGTATGGAGCCTGATCCGACGACTGGAGCCATCAATCCGCCGGTATATTTTACCTCAACGTATCAGCAAAGTGCGCCTGGTGAGCATTTGGGATTTGAGTATTCGCGTAGTCAGAACCCGACGCGTTTTGCTTTTGAGCGTGCTGTCGCGCAATTAGAGGGTGGCAGTGCGGGATTTGCCTTTGCTTCTGGTATGGCAGCGATTGGGACGTTATTTGAATGTTTATCGCCAGGCGATCATATCATTGCCAGTCATGATTTGTATGGGGGAACGTATCGACTGTTAGAGAATGTGCGCTCCCGGAGTGCTGGGCTCTCCACCTCTTTTGTGGATTTTTCGGATTTGGCTGCACTAGAGGCTGCTCTCACTCCAAAAACCAAATTATTATGGGTAGAAACGCCCACAAATCCTTTGATGCAATTGGCAGATTTATCGGCTTTAGCGACATTTGCGAAGGCACATGGATTAATCGCTGTTGCTGACAATACCTTTGCCAGCCCTTATTTGCAGCAACCTTTGTCTCATGGGTTTGATGTGGTCATGCATTCTACAACAAAGTATCTCAATGGGCACTGTGACGTGGTCGGTGGACTCTTAGTGGTGGGGAGCAATCGCGAACTTGCAGAGCAAATTGGCTATTTGCAAAATGCCGTGGGCGCCATTGCAGGACCCATGGATAGTTACTTAGCCCTTCGTGGCTTAAAAACCTTGGCATTACGCCTTTCTCGTCAGAGCGAGAGTGCGCATGTGATTGCTCAACTGCTGCAATCGCATCAGGCCATTGAAAAAGTGTATTACCCAGGACTCCCTTCTCATCCGCAACATGAATTGGCAAAGCGCCAAATGCGAGCTTTTGGTGGCATGGTCAGTTTCACAGTGCGTGGCGGCCTATCAGGCGCCAAAGTCTTTCTATCGCGCTTATCCCTCATCACACTGGCAGAAAGCCTGGGAGGCGTGGAGAGTTTAATCAATCACCCCGCTCTCATGACGCATGGCAGCATCCCAAAGGCTTTGCGAGAAGCCCGCGGCATCACCGATGGCTTACTGCGCCTATCCGTCGGCATCGAGCACATCAATGACTTACTCGAAGAAGTTCGATTGGCCTTGGAGGGGCTGTGACGTGGTGTCGTTTCTACGACCCTATTGTCCTCCCCGCAAAAGCGCATAGGCGTCAACTGAAGAAATCAGTGGCTCCCGAAGCCTAATCTTGAACTTTTTTTGTGCAGGATTTGTTTAAAGATCCCCCCTCCGGGCGCTTCGCGCCCTGCTCCTTCTCCTTGTCATTCCCGCGAAAGCGGGAATCTTCCTTGAACGCGGGTAAGACCCCCGCGTACACGGGGGTGACACGAGGTACACGGGGGTGACACGAGGTACACGGGGGTGACACGAGGTACACGGGGATGACAAGGGACTGTCATTCCCACAACCCCTTAATATTGGCATCCAGCCAGCTTGACATCTTCTCCATCACTTTTTTTACGAGAGAAAAATGTATGTCTTGAATTCCTTTCCTTCTGAATGGATTGGCGCTCACCCCTCAAACGCTTTCTTTGATCAGCAGTAAGAGTCTTCTCCCACATGCTCAGCAAGTGCCGTAAGGTTCCCTCCTCTTTCAATGTACTTTCCACACTATCTAAAAACGCTTGAGGAGTCGGATCTGCCTCTAGATCAGCTTGCTGTTGTGGGGTTAAATGTAGGGAGATCGGAGGCCGATACTGCAGTGAAGAAAGATGCTCTTCTAACTTTATTTTGAACAAGTTTTTCCAACATTCAAGAAAACTCAATAGAGAAATCCAACTCTCAGACACACCATGAAAATAATGCATTTTGGCTGAAATCACTCTTTGCTTTCCAGTGGTATCCACCACATGATGTGGATGCAACTGGTTGACCCAATCATAACAGACATCATGATGTAACTTCAAATCCAGCACGGCAGGATGAGCCATCAAACGGGACCAAATCGCTGAAGGTTGCTCAATAGGATCATATATAAAATCGTAATCAATCGGCCACATGGTATTATCAGCCTCTTCCCTTTTGGGGAGTTTTTCGTCAAATTGATAGCGCCTCGGTAATCCTCTGTTTGCCTCTGGCTCTTCAGGCAGTAACCAAGCAAGGTATAGAGACAACATAGAAGACAATTCATCGGCTCTCTTGATTAAGGCACGCTGATACTCTTGGTATTGACGATGGGCTTCGTTCAGCAAAGTAAACTGGGAATAAAGGTAGTCAAAACAAAAGGTGTTGGGACCTTTTTTCTTGAGTTCTGTCTGGGATTCTTCTATGCTTTTGCTGAAAATATCCAAGCGGCGTGTCAGTTTGCTTCTCTCAAAAGCCACCCATTCAACAGCTGCCTGAGGAAGGTCTCGAATCAGTTGATTACGCAGCCGAACACACTGATTAGAGAATTCTGCAGATGTCAATTGTTCTCGTGCATCAAAAATATATTTTGCTTCTACTTGATATTCAGTATGTTTTTTTGATGCGTACACACCACCATGAAAATAATCAGACAACTCAGCTCTACTTTCAGGAAGTAATTCGATAAAAACAGGCAGAGTCGCAAGCAAATTTTTCAACTTATCGAAATGAAAGCGATATTCGGCTTCAACGCGCTCATCACGGCGTTGCTCCAAAAGGGCTTTGCTTGATGGATCCGAAGGAAAAGCGGCTCGCCCCCAACAACACCATATACTCGGCTTCGAAGCACGAGGAAAAGTTTCATAGCGTGGATTTGGAGCGTCTTTAACATCATCGGTATTCATGGAACCTCCTTTGTCTGTTCGTTTGTCAAAGTAGTGCGAAATACAGTAGCCGACGAAAAGCACAATAAAAGAAACACCAAGAGCTATAACACCATCCATATTTTCAGACTTTTTGATAATACGCACAAGATTCTCCTGATGCAGCATCAAGTTCAGAACTTTTTTTCAAACCTGGTGTGCTTTCAAAGGATAACTGAGAAGGTGTTCGCTCTACACTGGGGCCACCAGAAGATTGATGATTCGAAACCATACGCAACCCCTGTAAAAAAATTCTCCATCATAGAATACACAGTCTGTTTTGTCAAATCTTCCTTGTCCTGTCAGCAAAATACACATATCCCATTGCTGGCGATGCGGGATGGCTGACCTAAAACTGCTAAGCAAGCATGATCTTTGCTGCTATTGCCAGAGCAAATAAATCATGAAATTTTCTTTTTTCAACCCACTTTGAATGTTTCTACTTTTTCCACACTCATTCACTTGTGTTATTTTGTTTGGATGGTGCCACACATTTCCCCGCTGTTTGATTGTTGGCTAGGAAAAGATAACTGCGGTGATCATCATGAACACTCACCACTCCCGTCGTCTGGAATAAAAAAGCCCGACATCTATCGGGCTAGGGGGGGGTCAAAATCGATAAACTGGAAAAACCTTTGTTTGAAATTCTACATATCGTTTCTTATTTTTATTATGACGGATAAAGATTAAGGATTTATGAGCTACAAATGTCATCGCATCCAAAGTGCACTAAAAAACCTTGATGGTTCGCATAAAAAAGGCAGAGATATACACTCTGCCCATCAATAATAATGATGATTTATTCGATAGAATTATCCCAGCTGCATAGCCGAGCGGCTTGGTGCATCCCGGTTCTTCGTTAATTCTAAGGCAGCTTGATACTCGTCAAATACTTCCTTAAAGTTTTTCTGATCGTCGTTGTTATTTTGAGGGTCATCACTCTTAATCCTCTCATGAATCGCTTCCAATTGAACCAAATGATTCCTCGCTATAGCTGCATAATTTAATCTTGTCATTCTAGACATTTCATTTTCGAACTGTTTAAAGTCAGTTTTTTTCTTATCTTTAGGCAATTCCAATTCTTTCATTTCATAGAGCACCCTCAAGGCGTCCTTACCAATTGTTGTGAGGTGCTTAATTAATTTTCCTTCTGTATTCTGCTTGTTTTCTTCCGATATAGACTCTTCATCAATAAGCGCATCAACTAGCGGGCATGATGAACCATTGCCTTCAGGAATTTTTGAAGAAAGATAATCCAGAAGGTTATTCTCTGCATTTTTGTATTCTGTAGCAATCTCTGATTTAAGTTTATGATCATTTAATTTTGCCGAGTTTAATAGGTGTTGCAGGCTCAAGTTTTGTCTATATTGCAAAGTAAAATTACGGAATTCATATTCGGAAAAATCCTTTTGGCACTCATCTTGGGTCATTTTAGCATATTTATTCATGAGATTATCGAAAGTATCTGGCTCCCTTCTAGTTTGATATTTGCTTCGTTGTTGTTGAATAGAATTCTGTGAAAGTTGGATATTTTCCATGCCTAATCGAGCTTGAACGCGCCCCATAATTTCAGCAGATTGCTCAAACGGAATATCTGTTAAATCCAATTTCACATGAGGTAAGGGTTTGTCTGAAGGGTACATGCGAATTAAATCCATAGCACGCTGAACAATTTCTTCTACAAAATGTTCAGCATTGAATGAAGTAAACCGGCTAGGTGCAACAATGCTGACTGTTTTCTGAGAGGCATTAAATTCCACTTTAAAGCCTTGCTCGGTTCTTTCAGGAGTAATTTGTGCATATAGGGTTTTTAAGGTTGCCGAAAGTTGTTCTGGATCACAGCCGATTCGGGCCTCATTGGCGGTTTGTGCAATGTGCGCGTACCAACCACGCTTGCCAGAATCTTCTTCCCCCTCCCCCTCCTTTAGATTTTTCGCTTCTTCCATCACCCATTCTTCTATAGATCTCAACCACGCCAATTGCTGATGCAGTCGCTGAATACTGGATTTTTTCATGGTTTCATTATCGTGCTTCTTAGTTTCACGCTCATTCTGTTCACCAGGGAAGACATGTCGAGCACCCACTGGATACTCTGCGTCAACGCTTTTTTCGATTTTTTTATAGGCGTTATCTAAGGCCAATGTGAATTTTCTCAAACTATCTTTAATATTTTCATTTAATTTTTCGCTTTCAATGATAAATTTATCAAATGCCTCTATATCAAGCCGCTGCAACTCATCTAATTTGCCGTTATCATTTTTCTTGCGCCAATCACCAGATCGATGCTTAGAATCAATATCATCCGAAAGAGTTTTCAGATTCTCTTTTGTACCTTCTCCTGAATTTTCAGTGTTCACCAATAGCGCGCGCTGATAAGCGGACATTCCAAAAACATTAGGCCTAAACCTTTGTGAAGCGAATGCGCCAGTCACCATGGCTCGATTCATGCTTCTATCTCTGGGATCCTGATCGGAAAGCCCCAGCGCTTGCCCAAACTCTGAACCAACACGCCCAACAGCACCCAACCCACGACTAATAGCTCGAGGAAGGAGTCCTGCCATTTTGCCAAGTTGACTACGTTTGAACTTAGACCATTCCCCCTCTCGGCCTTGACTACCTTCATAACTAAACCTTTTACGCTTGCCTGTGTGTTTTGCCATGTCTCCTTGAGAGATGGGTTGTAAGCTCAAACCAAAATCTCCCATCAGCCCTGCCTGCTGAGTCACATCATTCAGATTTTTCAATTCGTTAGGAGAGAGATAGTGCGTAAAAATGGAACCGGGCTCTCTTGGGGGTGGAGCAGCATCTGACATCTCCTGATCTTTGACCTCAACCCCAGGAGGAGAGGCAGGATTGATATCGGGGACCTGATCTTCAGCGCGCTTTTTCTCTTGCTCTTCCTCTGGCTTTTCCTCTGGCTTTTGGTTAAGAGCTTTCATCTCCACAGAATTGCTATCGCTGCCCCCGCTATTTGAAACCATGCCTCACCTCCACACATTTACTCTTTTAGTTTAGCTTGATAGGCTTAATCATACCTTAAATCCGACTAAAAGTCTTGCGGTTAGAAGCTTGGCAAGATTCATTTAAAGAGAAAAAATGAGGTTATGAGCAATTGTTCAGAGTCAAATAAGATACATATAAAGGTCTTTTATTGCCAATGAGAACACTGATTAACTTAACAAGCCACATAAGAAGCTACAACGTTATGGACGAGTACCAAAACTAATTAAATAATCAACACCGGATAGGTACCACGATAGCGGAGACCTAAACTTGTGGCTAAACGTGCTGAAGCCTGATTTTCCACCATGCAGCTCCAACTGGGAACCCAGCCCCTTTGTAGACAATCGAGTAACAAATGTTGACAAACCATCTTTGCAAAACCTTGCCCTCTATACTCCGGATCTGTAAATATTCCTAATTCTGCAATCCCCCCCCCTTGAACAACATAAGCTTCACTGATAAGTCGACCCTGATACAATACCCCATACCCAAGCCCATGTTTTTCATATTGTTCCGGAGAGCCAAATAAAGCCAGTATTTTCTCTTTCCAATGGGATTCCAGGAGTAGTTCTTGAGTTATTCTTTGAACCTTATATGCCGTCAAAGATATTTTGATCGCTCTTTTTAGTGACAGACCACAAAAATAATGCCTAAAACGAAAATTTGCTGCAAATTTAGATAGGCCGCCGGCATCGAGATTTGAACCACCTAACAAGATGATCTGCATAGACCTGGGTAAATCGGTAATTGATTGAATTTTGTTAAATACGGATGCCTTAAGCTCCCCACAAAAAAATGCAAAGTCACCACCTGTGAAAATTAACCTTGAGCAGAGACCTCCTCCTACAGAAAAATATTCCGATCTCCCGGGAAGTAACCGCAACTGTAAAGCAAACAAAAAGGCACTATTGGGAAAAACGCCGCCAGCCTTCAGAGAAACCTCTTCACATAGCTCAGAAATGTCACTCATATCCGAAAACACATCTAGAACGCCTATTATATTAAATTTTTCTTGTTGATAAAAGCGTACCATTGGTGTAATCTCTAAGGTTTGACAGGAGCTTGCATGGATTC
>CAYGKN010000039.1:0-13660 GCA_964350565.1 uncultured Gammaproteobacteria bacterium | reverse complement strand
TTTTAGCTTAGTCACATCAAAACGATATTTCGCGCGATCTGCCGCTAGTATTGCCCTCAGACCGTTTATAATCTTCCTCAAGAGTATCTGATCCCTCTGGCTCAAGTTCTAAGTGAAACATCAGCTCTGACGTCTGCAGAGAACCCGCCGGAAGAGGCCTCGGTGGGGAGCACGACTCCCTCCGAGTGCTTCATGTTCTTCGTTTGCCCATCGCTTACTCCATAATCACATCACTCGAACTTCCATTGTACCACATAGCGTTGCCCAATCGCCAAAGTTGAAACCCAAATTTGAATAAAAAAGAGGCCATCGAATCACAAATCAACTTTATGCCTGGACAACACCAATCTCTAAATCGGCCGAAATTGGAGGGGGGCAGCTGGTTCTTGCTTATGGCCTCAGGCCCCTCCTCCAGAAAGCCTTTGAATACGACACACTCAACGCTCCCGATCACACGCTATATGCTCAATTAAGTCCTCCCAATTTTTTAAAAAATCAGGCAATTTCTACGGACATTCTTCCGCGGCAAAGCAGTAAATCATAAGGATTTTATCCATTCAACAAAGCATACTTGAAACTCATCAGAATCAAGTGCCGAAAATAACCGACAAAAGGTCTCATGACTTGGAATACCATTCGGCAATCGAAAATATTGCCTTAAAAATGCACAGTGCAATTTGCAAAAATCTTCCATTTCTGTAAAACTCTGCGCCCCTGCGAGGCTTGAAAATAAGGCCAAGCCAAGCCAATCACATCTAAAAATAGATGCTTTTTCGTTCTTTCTACCCGCGGATCCTTTAATTTGGAAAAAATTTCAACAAATACACCTTGTAGCATTACTTTTACTCCTGCAAAAGACTACACAATACATCAACTTCTTGTTTTTATAAAAAATTAGATGCGTTTACCCTGACCTTGCTCTATGAATAGTTTCGAAATCGCTGGTAATAGAGTATCATTGTTATCGTAAGTCATGGTTTACCTCCTATTTTTTACGATCCTGGAAATTAAACCATGACTTGCCCTGTCAGGCAAATCTCTTTTTACAGAAAGAATGGGACACTACCTTTTTCAAAGTCTGTGTTCGATGCTGACTTTGAAAAAATACTGGTCGATAGTCTCAACATTGATAGTGCGGCTTGCCCAAAGTGGATAAATGGCCAAAGTCGAGGCTAAAACCTTTATAAAAAATAGATCGAGACGATACAATTCTATGCCCCACTCTGTGGATGATCACCTACACTCAAAGAAGAGCTTAACATCAAGGAGGACATGATGAAAAAACCTATCAAAGAGCTGCTTTGTGCCGGATTAATTTTCTTTTCTGGAAACATTCTGGCCAAAGGCGTGGATGAAGCCGTATCGGAATATACCAAAACGGGTCATGAAGTCATCAGCATGATCAATTCGGGTCATGTCGATTCCAAAACATTAGAAGAGAAAGTGCTATCACTGACCAAAAACAGTGTCATTATTGCTCGTGCTTATGAGAAAAAATTTCCACAAGGCAAAAAACTGCTTGAGGCCACCATTCATGAAGTCGCTCAACTAGATTCCAGCGGATATGTTACAGGATTAGGCCCTCTCAAAGACAAATCTTTTTCATACATTGAAAAAGAATGGCACGACTTTGGCATCACCAGCACTAAAGATTTTTCTATTGATATGGGAGAAGAAGACAATGAACATTTTTCTGATCCTGTCCATGTGATGGTTCATCCTTTATTGGTGCTCAAAGCTCATCAAGAAAACAACAAAGCGGCCATGAAAGAAGAAATGGATGAAGGATTAGAGCAAGTCCTGATCGTACAAAAATCGTTGAAGTAAACTCCGAGGGGAAGAATAATGAAAAAAAGATTTTTATTAATCAATATGGTTTTAATTTCTTTTATTTTGATCATTGCCTGTTCTTCCCTCTTCACTCTTCAGGTATTAAATAATAAGATACGGTATAATAAAGAAATTGTCTCTGATCTCAATCAATTAAGCAGTCAGGTAAAAATTGAGCTCAGAGAAATAAAATTCAATGTCTCACAACTTTTTCACAAGAAAAAACAAAGCGATGTGGAATTTTTAAAAAAGCAAGTTGATAAAAAACTTAAAGTCATTCATCAGAAAGTCAGTCAAATGAATCAAAAAAAATTTGAACGATTGCTAAAAGAGGAAGTAACTCAAAAAGAAAATCATAATAAAACCAAGAAAATTTCTATAGAAAATCTTCTAAAAAAAATTGATTCAAAGTTAGAAGAGACTAATTCTGTATACAATAATGTACTGTCATTGATAAAAAATCAAAGAAAAAACCTTAGGGATTTGCCTGAGGAAAAAAATAAACTCTCAAAGCTATATAGACAATACATCCACCTGAGAGATATCGATCATAAAGGCTTTTATAACTTAACCAGAGGAATTACCACCATTCTGCATACCCAGTCCGCTCGAGATATTAATTTTTCTGGAAAATCAAAATTTGAGTCTGGATTTGAAAAATTATACAAACTTGCCTCAACAGAAAAAGAAAAAACAGAATTAAAAAAACTTAAAAATCAATTTGAATCCACCTATTCTCTTTTAAGAAATCAAATCTCTACACGATCAGATACTTCGCACTTTGATTCCAAAATTAAAGAAACCACCAACCTGATTATCACTTTGAATCAATCGGCACACAAAATATATGAAGACAGCTTGAATGACTTAATCACACTTTCCAGAACCATTGAAATTATCATTTTTATTCTTTCCATTGTTTCCATAGCAACCGGGCTCATTCTGGGTCTGTTTTTGACAAAAAAGCCTATTTCTCAAATCAATTCTCTCATAAAGACCGCAAAAAATATTTCTGCTGGAGATTATTCTGAACCTATCATCATTGAATCTTCCGATGAATTTGGAGAATTATCCAAAGCCCTCAAACAAATGAAAGAAGATTTAGAATCTAGAGAATCTAACGACAAAGAATTTATTGACCAAGTATCTAGTTTGATTTCTTGTTCGATTCAAGGTGATTTGAGCAAGAAATTATCTATCGAGGAAGTCAATGCACATTATGAACTCTCTCAAATGCTCAATGAATTTATTGCCATCATTGCAAATATCATTGCAAACTTTGCTTCCATACAAGATTCTCTCTCTCACGGGGATCTCACCAAACAAATGGGCTCCAACTATAAAGGAAAATTCGGAGAAATTGCTGGAAATACAAATAAAATGAGTGAAAAACTATCGAAAACGATTTCTTCTATTATTCTCTCTGCAAACACGGTCAGACAAGGCATTGAAGAACTCTCCCAAGGAACTCAAGATCTAAGTCATAGAACCGAAGAACAATCACATTCCATTGGCTTGACCGCTTCTAGTTTAAAATCCGTTTCTCAAAGTGCACAAGACAATGCTTTGCAAGCGAACAATGCCAATCAATTCACTCAAGAAATGAAGGAAACTGCATTGGCTGGAGGAAAAACCATTCATGATGTCGCCGATGCCGTCTCAGCAATTAATGATAGCAGCATGAAGATCAATGCCATTATTAATGTAATTGATGACATCGCCTTTCAAACCAATATCCTTGCTCTCAATGCCGCAGTAGAAGCCGCACGTGCTGGAGAAGAAGGCCGAGGATTCTCTGTTGTAGCCAATGAAGTGAGAAGCTTAGCAGGTCGAAGTGCCAGTGCTGCCAAAGAAATAAAAGATTTAATCAAAGAAAGTGTAGAGAAAGTCAAAGTCGGAAATGAATTGGTTCAAACCTCACAAAAAATGATTAAAGAGATTGTGAATCAAGTTTCCAAAGTCAGCGAAATGATTGATAAAATTTCATCATCGAGTGACAGTCAATCTATAGAAATCAATGAAATCAATCAAGCCATCATGAAAATTGACAACATCAACCAAAAGAATACCGCTCTTGTTGAAGAGGCTACAGCAGCAGGGAGCTCAATAGAGGAGCAATCCAAGCAAATGATAAAATTACTGAAATATTTTAAACTTGATAGTTAATTTCCAAGTGCGAATGCTTAATGATTTTGGTGAGTGCATCGAAATCTTCTGACTGAATTTCTACAACATTCGGCACACCAAATTTTACCCACTGTCCCTTAGCAGCATAAAAAATTCGAATTTCAATTTTTCCATTGGGTAGGGATCCTATTTTTTCTCTAAGCAAATTTAAGATATTTTCTTGATTGTCTTTAGGGTTCAAATAAATTTCTAATTGTCTTGCAAATTCAAATCGTGCTTTTTCGATAGGACGAATGGTTTCTAACTGAAAACGCTTTTCCTCTCCACTCGTCATTAATTGACACCAGACTACATTGCCTTTTGATAATAGTCTTCTCGTTTCTAAGAGCACTTGAGGAAAAACTGCCACGTCTAGCTGCGTATCTTCATCTCCTAGCGCCAGAAAAGCCATCTGATCGCCTCGCTTAGTTTGAACCAGTCGAATATCATCGATCAATCCCACCACGGAATATCGACCATTACTCACAGCACTTAAAGCAGAAAGAGGTCCATCTAATAACTCTCCAAGCAATGCACGATAGTAGGCACATGGATGAGAAGAAAAATAAAATCCCAACGCATTTTTTTCTTCTTGTAAATACGTCAATCCCTCATCAGACAAACCACTAGGCACTATAGGCAATACCGACTTCTGGGCAAATAAGTCTCCTATCCCTTTTTTGGCCTGGCGTTCTAATTGCTCTAAGATAGATAGCGCTCTTGGCAATTGCCATATGAGTTGAGCGCGATTCAAAGGAAATCCATCACAAGCGCCTGCGTAAATCATGGCTTCATACACACGCTTGGAACACTTTACCCCCCTCAAACGACCAATAAAATCAAGCAAATCTGAAAAAGGGGCCTTTGAACGCTCTTGGACAATGGCCACTGCAATACTTTCTCCCAATCCTTTGATCGCTCCCAAACCATAGCGAATGGCTTGATCCTCTACAGTAAATACACTCTGACTATGCTGGATGTCTGGCGGCAATACCGCAATCCCCAGTTTTCTAGCCTCTTGGATAAAAGAGAGTAATTTATCGGTATGACTCATTTCTGAAGTCAACACAGCTGCCATAAACTCTGCGGGAAAATGCGCTTTTAAGTAGGCTGTTTGATAAGACAATAGTGCATACGCTGCTGAGTGTGATTTATTAAACCCATAACCCGCAAATTTTTCCATCAAATCAAAAATGGCATTGGCATTTTTTTCACTTATTCCATTGTTCTTGGCACCCAATAAGAAAAATTCTCTCTGCTTTGCCATTTCTTCAGGTTTTTTTTTGCCCATTGCACGACGCAATACATCTGCCGCTCCCAGTGTATACCCTGCCAGCACTTGGGCGATTTGCATCACCTGCTCTTGATAAAGAATAACACCATAAGTGGGCTTTAAAATGGTTTCTAAACAAGGCTCTAAATATTCTATCGATTTCTGACCATGCTTTCTTGCAATGAAATCATCCACCATCCCAGATTGCAAAGGACCAGGTCGATACAAAGCCACCAAAGCAATAATATCCTCAAAACAATCTGGCTTTAATCGCAAAATCAATTCTTGCATGCCTCTAGATTCTAATTGAAAAACAGCAACGGTTTTTCCCTCGCAAAGCAGATCAAAGGTTTTTTTATCATCTAAGGGTATCGTATCGATTGTAGATAATTTCTTAGAAGTGAATTGAATATTTTTAAGAGCCCAATCGATAATGGTGAGCGTTCTTAATCCCAAAAAATCGAATTTCACCAATCCAATGGCTTCAATATCATCTTTATCTAATTGAGTCAGAGGGAATCGACCTCCTCGCTCAAAATATAATGCCGAGAAATTTGTCAATGCACTGGGGGCAATAACAAGCCCACCAGCATGACGGCCAACATTTCTCACTAAGCCTTCTAATTTTTTAGCCAAATCAATCAGCGATTTAACTTCCTCTTCTTGTTCATAACGCTCTTGTAATAGGGCTTCTTGTGCCAGGGCTTTTTCTAGTGTCATTCCAATTTCAAAGGGAATCAATTTAGCAATTGTATCTACAAACCCATAAGGATGTCCCAACACACGCCCCACATCTCGCACCACTGCTTTAGCTGCCATAGTTCCAAAGGTGGCAATTTGAGAGACTTTATCCGCTCCATAACGCGCAGCCACATATTCAATGACTTCATCTCGACGTTCCATACAAAAATCGATATCAAAATCTGGCATCGACACCCGCTCAGGATTCAAGAAACGCTCAAACAATAGATCATAAAACAATGGATCTAGATCGGTAATCTCTAGCGCATAAGCCACCAGAGAACCGGCTCCAGATCCTCTACCTGGCCCCACTGGAATGTGTTGATGCTTTGCCCACTGAATAAAATCAGCTACGATGAGAAAATAACCAGCAAATCCCATTTGCTGAATGACTCCCAATTCTAATTTTAAACGTTCCCAATAGCTTTGCTCTTCTGCATGGGGTGCTGACGATAATCTTTTGGATAGGCCCTTTTGCGCTTGAGAGGCTAAGAAATTATTTAAACTTTCTCCCTCTGGAGTCGGAAAAGAAGGTAGAGAGACTTCTCCTAAGGTTAACTCCACATTGCAATGCACGGCCAACGTCTCTGTACTCTCTAAGGCTTGAGGCAGTGCTTTAAATAAAGATTGCATATGGGATGCAGAGCAAAAATATTGTGAAGAGACATACTCCATACCTTCCTCAGCAGATCCTAAGATCAATCCGTTAGCAATGGCCACACGAGCACGATGTGCAAAATAGTCTTCACTATCCAGAAATCGTACATCTTGTGTTGCCATCACCGGCCAGTTCAAAGATTTCGCCCACTGCAATTGCCTCGCAAATGCTTTATCACTCAAAGGTTTCCCCAATTGTTGTACTTCCACCAACGATACCATTCGATGAGAAAATTGTTGAAAGTATTCAACAAGCCCCCTCTCATTTTGAGACTCAGACCAAGATGCAAACTGTTTTTGTTCTTGATGCAATAAAAAAATTAAACCATTCTGATGTTCCCACAAGTCATCTAAAGCAATCTTTGGAGAACCTTGCACATCTGCATATTCATAAGCTCTAGATAACAACCCGCATAAATGTTGATAACCTTTTTCATGCGTGCAATACAGGGTTCCCAAGAGTCCATGATCTCCCAATTCCACATCGGCACCAATAATCGGTTTTACCTTCTTGTTTAATGCGGCTTTATAAAACTTCACAGCTGCAAATAAATTCATATGATCGGTTAATGCCACCGCAGACATCTGCCGCTCTCTAGCGGCATTTACAATATCCCCCACTCTCAACAAGCTATCTTTTAAAGAGTATTCTGAATGCACTCTGGCATGAATCACACTCATCGGCAGGTTTCCAGATATTTTGCAACAGGGCCAAAACTTTTTCGATGATGTATACAAGGTCCATGAAGCGCTAACTTTTGTAAATGCAATGCTGTCGGATAGCCTTTGTGTTGACTAAATCCATACTCGGGAAATTGTTCATCAAGTCTGGCTATCCATTGATCCCGATATACTTTTGCCACAATGGATGCGGCACTCACTGCAGGAATAAGTTTATCACCTCCAATGACAGCACGTGTCCCTGCAGGAAAATCTGCGGGCACGCGATTGCCATCGATAATAACATTATCCTCTGTGACTCCAAGCTTTTCAAAAGCACGAAGCATGGCCAATAAGCTGGCTTGTAGAATATTGAGCGCATCAATTTCTTCGACACTGGCCCAACCGATACCCACAGGACATTGCGATTGAATCTCCAATGCCAGTGCTTCACGACGTTTTAAGGATAGTTGTTTAGAATCTTTTAAGCCAACTATCGGAACGGTTAAATGCACCGCGGCTGCGACCACGGGACCTGCCAGCGGTCCACGACCAACTTCATCAACTCCGATGCTCATGCAATACCAATTTCGCCACTCGCCGCTTGCCCACCTGCACCACAAAACTGGAGGCGGATTCAAAACGTAACTCTACATCACTCACTTGTTCACCATCAATGCGAACCGCCTGTTGTCTGATCATTCGTATGGCATCAGAAGTACTAGAACATAAATTGGATTGCTTAAGTAATTGAGGAAGACTATACCCTTCCATCGGCAAATGAATATCCACTCCCACTAAATCACTGGGCAATTGCTTATCTCTAAAACGTTGATTAAACGTTTCTCCAGCTGACTGTGCACTCCGGGCATCATAGAGTGCCTCAACCAATTCAAGCGCCAAAGCAAACTTCACTTCTCTGGGATTTTTTCCTGCATGAATAGATGCTTTTAGGGCTTGTAATTCATCTATGGAAATTTGACTGAGCAATTCATAATAACGCCACATTAACGTATCTGAAACAGACATGATTTTCCCAAACATTTCTTCAGGAGGATCGGTTAGTCCAATAGCATTACCCAAAGATTTCGACATTTTATCGACACCATCCAAGCCTTCTAACAAAGGCAATGTCATCACCACTTGTGGAGTTTGGCCGGCTTGACGTTGTAACTCTCTACCCACCAATAAATTGAATCGTTGATCCGTGCCGCCCAACTCTACATCGGCATTCAATGCGACAGAGTCATAGCCTTGTAAGAGTGGATAGAGCAATTCATGCAACCCGATGGGGGAAGATTGTTGATGCCGTTTGTGAAAATCATCACGCTCTAACATGCGCGCCAAGGTATACTGACCACACAGGCGAATTATCCCATCAGCACCTAGGGCATTTAACCACTCTGAATTAAAACGCACTGTGGTTTTTTCGCGATCTAGGACTTTAAACACTTGAACGGCGTAAGTCTCCGCATTTTTTAAAATCTGGACATCGTTTAAAGGTTTTCTCGTGATGTTTTTTCCTGTGGGATCGCCAATACGCGCTGTAAAATCCCCGACTAAAAAGATCACTTCATGGCCTGCTTGTTGGAATTGTTTAAGCTTATTAAACAAGACCCAATGCCCAAAATGTAGATCTGGAGCAGTGGGATCAAAACCCGCTTTAATTCTCAAAGGTCTTTGGAGCTGTAATTTCTGCTGCCATTCTTTTTCATCCAGAATATCCGTCACACCACGACGAAAGACTTCATTCATCTTTGTCCTCTTCCTCTGGCACACTAAAAGAAGAACCGCAACCACAAGTGGTTTTTGCTTTGGGGTTTTTTACAATAAAACGCCCCCCTTGAAGATCATGCTGATAATCAACAATCGCCCCTTTAAGCAAAGTCGCACTCATCATGTCCACCAAAACTTCAATTGCTCCAGCCTCACTTCGCGCAGCAAAACGATAATCTCCACTTTCATCAAATTCTTCATCAAATTCGAAATGGTACTGAAAACCTGAGCACCCTCCTCCTAAGATGGCAACGCGCAAACAAGTGCCTGTGGGCTCGTCTTGGAGCAAATCGCGCACTTGATCGACTGCTGAAGGGGTAATTGTCAGTATAGGTTCCATAACAGTGATTATAACCCGGGAGCGCACATACTCGCAATGTACTTAGGCAGGCGGCACGCTTGATTATTTGACAATCCACACTTATGCTACTAATTATCAAGACAATCAGCAACTCCACTTTGGATTATCGGAAAAATATGGCGCTCTTTCGAGCACTTCATTGCCTTAGAAATACGATCCTATTTAAGCTATAGACGACGTATGGGCATGAGTTTTTGGAAATCCAAAAATGGACAAGAAGTCGATTTTATTATCGAAAATGATATTGCTCTGGAGGTCAAAACCACAAAAAATGTGCAACCCAAAGGCCTAAAAGCCCTACAGGAAGAACTTCTTTGCCAACATTACCTCTTAATCAGTCAAGATCCCATCACAGGAATTTTTAGATCAATTATGGGGAGATAGGTTGATCTGATGGACACAAGCACATGACGTCTGGACATATTTATATTATCATAATGATAGTTTTCTCGCTATGTTGAGGTAGTCGCATGAATCAGAATTCACCATGCATCTTAGTGGTAGACGATGACAAGGAGATTTGTGAACTCCTACAAACCTTTTTGAGTCAGCATGGCTTTATGGTGCACACTGCGGGCAATGGAGCAGAAATGGCAGCTTTAATTAGAAAGCCCATGGAATTTGACGTCATCTTACTCGATGTGATGCTGCCTGGTGAGGATGGCATGAGCCTGTGTCGGCGCTGGCGTGCTGAATTGTCAACCCCTATTATTCTACTCACTGCCGTCTCTGAAGAAACCGATAAAATTGTAGGTTTGGAACTCGGTGCCGATGATTATGTCACCAAGCCTTTTAACCCCAGAGAATTACTCGCCCGGATACGTGCCGTGACCAGACGCACTCAACTCAATAAGCCTCTCGTCGCTTTGGAGAGGGAAAAAACTCACGTCACTTATCAATTTGAAAGCTGGTCCCTGGATAAAAATTATCGGGAATTACTCGATCCCCAAGGTGTGGAAGTCTCTCTGAGTACCGGAGAATATGATTTATTGCTTGCCTTGGTTGAGCATGCTCAACATATTCTCAGTCGAGATCAATTGCTCGACATCACACGCAATCGCAGTGCTGGCCCCTTTGATCGCAGCATCGATGTGCAGATCTCTCGATTGCGACAGAAAATCGAATGGGATCCTAAAAAACCCACGCTCATTAAAACCGTACGTGGCGGTGGATATATGTTGAGTGCTACCGTAAAAAGAATTGAAAATAATGCATCGAATACCACTTAATGCCTTCTGGAAACAATGGTTATCCGGTCGTAAGCTACTGGTTTTCATTTCCATCATGGCACTTTGCCATCTGATCGCCATGATTTTTTATACCCAATACACCAAAAGCACTCGACAAGCGCTAGACAGAGATCAAATTATCGAACAGATGATCACCACCATCGAACACATGCGCATCACGCCTCCACGACAACGTCTAGCCTATCTCAAATCCTTATACTATCCACTCATTAGTATGGAACTCTCTGATACCCCATTATTTTCTGAGCAAATTACCGATGGACTATTCTGGCAATTGGAAAAAAAATTGCACCATCAGCAATATTCTATCGAAGTCTCTTACTTACTCAGCAATCAGCAATGGTTAAATCTCAAAGCCAAAATCGATTCTAATGGTTTGGAGCTACAACTCTTTCTCATATTGGCTGAACTGATTGTTGCAGGAGCCCTATTATTCTCAGCCTGGTCGGTAGCACGTTTCACCGTTCCCTTAAACGCCTTTAAAGACTGGGCAGAACGAGTCGGACTTCAAACCCCCAATGCCAAATTCAGCACCTATGGTCCCTCCATTGTTCGAGAAACTGCCAAAGCCATGCAACAAATGCAAGAGCGCTTGCACAACCTACTCGAGAACCGCAATAAAATGTTAGCGGCGATTTCACATGACTTGCGCACCCCACTCACGCGATTAAAACTGCGGGTGCAACTCATTGATGCCGATATTGAAAAAAATAAACTGATCAAAGACCTCGATGAAATGGAAATGATGATTGATCAAATCCTCAGCTATGCCAAAGCACAACATCAACAAGAGCCGCATATCCGCCTAGATCTCAATTCTTTTTTACACAGTCTATGTGCAGACTTGCAAGACTTAGGCCATGATATTGACTATCATGGTCCTGAGAAAAAAATCACCGTCAATGTCAGAAAAATGGCTTTCAAACGCGCCATTCATAATCTGATTGACAATGCCCAACGCGTCGCCAATCATGTGGAAATCAGCCTCACCCTATCTAAAGAAGAAGCTGTCATTGAAATCGCTGACAATGGACCTGGGATCCCTGAAGAAGAACTGCCTAAAGTATTTGAACCCTTCTACCGGACAGATAGCGCAAGAACCCCCCGGATCAACACAGGGGTCGGCCTTGGACTCTCCCTCGTGCGCGATGTGATCCATCATCATCAAGGAAAAGTGCTCTTAAGCAATCGACTTGAAGGGGGATTATGTGTCAGAATCGAATTACCTATAGAGCCTTCCTCCACAACCTAGGAAATGACCGCATGACATCACAACACAGTCTTTACCAGGCATCTCGAATTTGGACAATATCCTGCCTTTTTTTACTGATCATTTTTCTCCTGCAGACCTCTAGTAGCCCCCTTTTACCTTGTATGCTCAAAGACTTTAGCGTCAATGCCTCTGGATTGGCGCAGATGGTCACCCTTTTCTCTTATACTTACATCGGATTGCAACTTCCTGCAGGAATACTCATCGATCGCTTCGGTGCACGCGTGGTGTTAACCCTATCGGCAGGAATAGGCGCAATCGCTTGCCTCATCTTTGCCATGAGTACCCATTGGTATGGGATCCTAACCGCACGATTTTTTATGGGACTGGCTGGCGCCAGCGCCTTCCCAGGTGCAGCTTACCTCGCAAGCACCTGGTTCCCTGAACGCTATTTTGGTTTTTTCATTGGGGCCACAGAAACCATTGGGTTTTTCGGTGCCGCCATAGGAGATACTTGGCTGACAGGATGTCACAACACCAGCACGGGATGGCGTAGCATGCACATCATGCTTGCCAAAATATTAAGCCTGATGGCTGTGCTTTTATGGATTTTTGTGCGCAATCGTCCAAGCTATCACACCACCACTCCAACCTCTAAACCTTGGTATCGGCAATTATTCGCATTGCTTCAGTTGCGCCAGCTGTGGATTGCTACTGGCATCGGCAGCTTCCAGTTTGCAATGCTACCCGCCTTTGCAGGATTATGGTGCATCCCCTTTTTGTTGAAACAATATCCCAGCCTTAGCACAACAAAAGCAGGCATTGCCAATAGCTTATTATTTTGGGGGGTCTCGGTGGGTGCGCCGATTTTTGGTTATGTATCCGATCACTTGCAACGAAGGCGTTATTTGATGACACTAGGTACAGGAGGTTGTCTCGTATTATTCTACCACTTGTGGTATGGCCCGCGCATGGCTTGGCCGTGGTTGTGCATCACCCTATTTTTTATTGGGGTTTTTGCTTCTGCCTATATCTTATGTTTTGCAGTCGTACGAGACATCACCCCACCCTCACTACGAGCAAGTGCTATGGGTATTGCCAATCTGATTTGTGTAGGCGTTGGAGCCTTAATCATTACTCCCATCATCGGATACTTACTCAATCAACATGAACACACGAAAATATTAAGGAATATTAATCAAATTCACCTTTCCAGTTTTCAGGCTAGTTTCACCCCCCTACTATTCGGCTTATCTATCGCACTCGTCTTACATTTTTTCTTAGAGGAAACATTCGGGTTAACGGATTACGAGCAACATTAAGTGAAATTAATGCAAATTTTCCATGATTTTCTGGACAATCTTGACTATGATTAGATTGCCACTTGTTTTTTTCAGCTGAAAGGAAAAAGGAGGAGACGGATGTCTACAACAGCAAAGAAAAGTACGCCCACCCGGCGTCGTAAGGCCACTAGCGCAAGCAGCGCTAAAAAAACCAACACGGCCAAAAAACCCATTGCGAAAGAACGCACACTAACCACCACTGCAAAAGCAAAGGCCACCCGTCGTAAAGCTGCTCCTAAACCTGCTGCTACTGCTCGTAAGGCTGCTGCTAAACCAGCTACGCGTCGTAAAGCCGCTGCTAAACCTGCCGCCACTGCTCGTAAGGCCGCCGCTAAGCCAGCTACGCGTCGTAAAGCCGCTGCTAAGCCAGCTACGCGTCGTAAAGCCGCTGCT
>CAYGKN010000038.1:0-13669 GCA_964350565.1 uncultured Gammaproteobacteria bacterium | reverse complement strand
TTAACCGCCGATTCCAATCGCCTCCAAAAACTAGAGGGCAGCGTACAGAAAAGCAGCGGCATTGACCTCGATAAAGTCGATAAAATTAAATCCCAATTAGAAAAACAACAATTTGAGGCCGATCCAGAAACCATCGCCGCCAAACTGATTTTGGCCCAACAGCAATTTGATAGGCTGTTTGATGACTAATGCGACCACACTGATTGCGACCTTTCGAGAATTGCTTAAAAAAGAAGCTGCTGCCATGAAAAACATGGATGCAGAAACCCTACAACAACTCATTCCTGAAAAAAACCACCTGATCGAGGCTCTGGAAAATCTCTCCCAAGCATCTCTACAAGACATCCCTCGAGAGGAAATCCTCCAACTCTACCGCGAACACCAACGCAATGCCCAACTGAATCTGGGGCTCCTTACCCATTGCCGCAGCTGGCTACACACCCTATTCCAACAACCCAAAGAAGACGCCCAAACCTACGATGCGTCTGGAAATTTGTAAGCGTGTGGTCATTCCCGCGTACGCGGGAATCTCCCTGGGGCTTGTATGGACCCCCGCTTTCGCGGGGGTGACACGGAACGCGGGGGTGACACGGAACGCGGGGGTGACACGGAACGCGGGGGTGACAACTACTAAACACTTGCATTCTTCAAGATATGGCCTATATTTATACAATATACGTGCAAGTAAATAATATTTTGGAGTCATTATGAGTCAATTTGATTTGGTGTATCAACTCACCCAACAACCCAAGCCACAATCTCAACCCTTTAAACATCAAGAGGTTGACAATGAGCCTAAATTGGTGGTCATCGCCCATGCAGATAGCCAAAAACGTTTAGCTATTAAGGATGCCATTGCGGCCTTGCCCAATTCTCCCATGCTCATGCTGTTTGGGGAGGGGAAAAATTTATTCAAATACCTCAATCACTTAGACGAATTTGCTCAGGAGTCCCCCTGTGAGAATCCGAGTTTATTGCTACTGGATGAACATCTCAGTGGCATGGATGGCTGTGAAGCACTCACGCTGATCCGCCAAAACCCCGATTTACGCGCAACGCCTGTAGTCATGATGGGGCAACAACAACCCCATTATTTAAAAGAAGCCTACCAACTGGGAGTCAACTCCTATATTGTCTTGCCCCAGAGCCTCGATGGGCTCTCTCAGCTCATTCAAACTGTTGCTAGTTATTGGCTACAAACCAACTATTACACGAATCACTAACATACGCTTTGCCTTCCCTCACGGAATCCTTCAGAATACGAAAAACAAGCGAGGGAATTAACGTGGAATGGCCGAAAGACGACATGCACTACACACGAGAATGCAAACATTACGAGCATCCTATTCCTAGTCGCGAATACCTTCTCTCCCACATTAGCAAACAGTATTCCCAAGGCGCTTCCATGGACGATCTCTTGAATGACTTTGACGTGGACAACGAAGACTTGGTTGATGCCTATTATACCCGCATCAATGCGATGCTGCGTCATGCTCAACTCAAAGAAAACCACCAAGGACTTCTCATTCCACACCCTCAACTTCGACATGCAGAGGGACGCATACAAGCCAAACGCGGCAAGCTCTTTATTGCCTCTGAAGCTTTTCGAAAACCACCCATTCTTCCCAAACGCCACTGTCACAATCTCCAGGATGGAGATGTGGTTGAATTTTACTGGCGTGAATCGACTCGACACCCACGGGCCATTGATATTTGGATTACACACCTACTATCACGCGCCGCACAATTGGAAGATATGGAAACTCGACAAACCATTATCAATTGTGTCGCTGAACAACACGAAATCCCCAGAGAATGGCCTGAAAATCTTCCCCAGCAACCCAAAGCCCTGCATCACGATCACTTGGACAAAACCAATTTGGCGTTTGTCACCATTGATGGAGAAACGTCTCAAGATTTCGATGATGCCGTCTATGCCGAGCAGCAACAAGAACATCGCTTTCGTCTTTGGGTCGCCATTGCCGATGTGGGCGCCTATGTCGCACCCGATAGTCCGTTGGACAAGGAAGCGGCGCTGAGAGGAAACTCTGTCTATTTCCCAGGTTTTGTGATCCCCATGCTGCCTGAGAATTTGTCCAATGACTTATGCTCTCTGAAACCTCATGTTGAACGTCTCACCTGGATCGCAGAAATGGATATCGATCACGGTCAAGTACAACAAGCCAAATTCTATCCAGCGCACATTGAATCTAAAGCGCGACTCACTTATACCCAAGTGGAACACTTTCTTCAAAATGCGGGCGAAAAAATAGACCCGACGCTGCATCCATCTCTGCGAGCCCTCGATGCCCTAGCAAAAGACTTTCGATGCACCCGAGAAAAACGTGGTGCACTAGATTTTGAGCGCCAAGAAGTAGGATTCGATTTTAATGCTTCAGGAAAAGTTTCTGGCATCAAAAGACTCAAACACCTCTGGTCACACTCACTCATCGAAGAATGTATGATTGCGGCCAATGTTTCTGCAGCACGTTGGCTCACAGAATCTGGCTATGCCATTCCTCACCGCATCCATCCGGCCCCAGAGAAAACCCAAATCGATGAGCTAAAAGTATTTCTGCAACCCTTTGGGCTACAACTCCCCAAAGAGTTCAACCCCAAATCTCTATCTACCCTACTGCTTCAAACCAAAGACTTGCCGAACAGCGACACCCTGCACTTGCAAATCCTGCGCACCCTATCCCAAGCGCGCTACCACGCAAAGCCGGATCAACACTTTGGACTTGCACTCACCCATTACGCTCATTTTACCTCTCCCATTCGACGCTATGCAGACTTGCTGCTCCATCGCGCCCTAAGAGCTTGTTACCACAACCAACCCCTAGACAATGACACCCTGGATGCTCAATGCGAACACCTCTCTCAAACCGATCGCCGCGCTGAAGAAGCAGGACGTGATGTCTATGCCCACTTAAAATGCCAATGGATGCAACAATATCTTGGACAAACCTTCTGCGCCCGCATCATCAGCACCACCACTTTTGGCATTTTCGTCGAAATCGATGATTACCCCGTTGAAGGCCTAGTACACATCACCCAATTGCCCAATGACTACTACGACTTTGATGAAGCCTCTCGCCAATTAATTGGCCGACGCGCAGGTCGGGTGTTCTCCATGGGCGATCGCCTCCGCGTTCAACTCGTCAAAGTCGATACCCTAAAAAAACAAATCGATTTTATTTGGGTAGGAGATGTGGGGTAAGTGTGTCACCTCCACGAAAGTGGGGGGCTTACCTGTTTAGAGGAGATTCCCGCTTTCGCGGGAATGACATAGAGTAACACTTGCAACCACCTCACCACGAGCGTTATCATATTTCCATGAAGTCTGCTGTTGAAATTTCTGCGCTCACACAAGTCTATCCCAATGGAGTAGCAGCCCTGAATCACATTGATCTGCAAATTGCGCAGGGTGATTTTTTTGGATTGTTGGGCCCCAATGGTGCTGGGAAATCCACTGCCATCAATATTCTTACTTCTCTGCTCATGCCAAGCAGTGGAGAAGTCCATATTTTTGGCTATAACTTAGCAACACAACGTGAACGTGCCAAGTGCTTAATCGGCACCGTACCTCAAGAATTTAATTTTAGTGTGTTTGAAACCGTCACCAACATTATTCTTAATCAAGCAGGCTTCTATGGGATTCCGCGCAAAGAATCAAAAGAGCGACTGGCGCACTGGCTGAAACGCTTAGGCCTGTGGGAGAAACGCGATGCCACTGCCAAATCTCTTTCAGGTGGCATGAAACGTCGCCTCATGATCGCTCGGGCACTACTGCACAAACCACGCCTACTCATCTTAGATGAACCCACCGCTGGCGTTGATATCGAATTGCGACAAGACTTATGGCACTTTCTCAAAGAATTGAATGCCGAAGGCACCACCATCATTCTGACCACCCATTATCTCGAAGAGGCAGAATCCCTATGCAAACATATTGCCATCATGAATGAAGGCCATATCATCAAACAATTCCCCACCGAAGATTTATCCCATGCACTGAGCTGGCAAACTTATCTCTGCGATCTGCGCGAGCCGTGCGTAGAATTGCCATACATTACCGCTCATTTGCAAGCCCACCTGAAATGCCAACGCCTCAGCAGCCATCAATTAGAATGCCAATTGAGTAGTGAAATTGCCATTAATGATCTGCTCTCGTGGTGCTCAGAGCACGACTTGGAACTCATCAGCATAAGACAAAAACGAAACCGATTAGAAGACTTATTTCTCCGACTCATTCACCAAGAGGTGACCCCATGATGCGCATCTATCTCATTGGCTTTCTAACCCTGTGCTTCAAAGAAGCACACCGCCTATTCCGAGTCTGGGTCCAAACACTCATCCCACCTTGTATCACCATGTCCCTATATTTTCTCATTTTTGGCACCCTCTTAGGCCATCGGGTAGGCACCATGCAAGGCTTGCCCTTCTTGCAATTTATTGCCCCGGGCCTGGTCATGATGGCAGCCATCACCAATGCCTATACCAATACCTCCTTCTCCCTGTTTAGCAGCAAGTTTCAACGCAGCATCGAAGAAATACTCATCTCCCCTCTTCCCAATACCGCCGTAGTCTTAGGCTTTTGCTTCGGGGGAGTGCTTCGTGGTGTGCTCGTCGCCCTAGTCGTCATCCTTTGTGGAGAATTCTTCACTCACTTTCACTTGGCTCACCCCCTACTCGCCATCGGCATGGTGCTGTTGGCCACATTCTCCTTTTCTCTTGCCGGCTTTCTCAATGCCCTCTACTCCAAAAGCTTCGATGATGTGAGCATTGTCCCCGCTTTTGTTCTCACCCCTCTGGCGTATTTGGGAGGCATTTTCTATCCCCTAGACCAACTCCACGGTATGTGGTCAACCCTGGCTAGACTCAACCCCATCGCCTATCTCGTGGAAGGCTTGCGCTATGCCTGCTTTGGAGTGGGCCCTTGGCATGCCGAGAAAACTCTTTGGATTATGTGTGGACTATCAATCATCTTACTATTTCTTAATCGCCGTTTGCTCTCGAAGCATGGAGTGATTTAACCTAATGTTAACCTTTTAATATTACAATTAAAGCGCGTGGAGAGAGGAAATGCTACATTTAACCCTACATTTAATACAGCAATTTGACAGCATCAACCATATTCTGACCGGAATTGGATTCATGTTCTAATGAGCCTATTCAGCCTTTGCCTCTCTACCTTGTGGTTATGGGCCGATAAACGCGCCAAATACACAATCATTCAAAACCTAACCCACTGCTTCCCAGAAAAAACTCCCCAAGAATGTCAGACTCTGATGGATCAACATGTAACCTTCATGACTCAAGCATTCAAAGACATGCTGACGGCTTTTTTCGCCTCTCCTAACACACTACAATCCTTCCCTCACCACATCATGGGGTTAGAACATCTACCCACTGACAAAGGCACACTGCTGCTCTCCCTACATCATCCCTGCTTAGAATTGGCCGGCCGACTCTTTTCTCTTCATCACCCCATTTGTGCCACTTATCGTCCCCATCCCAAAACCCTTATCGATCGGGGTCTATATCGCTGGCGCCGCCCTTTCTATGACCAACTCATTTCTCGCCATGCCATTCGAGACATCATCCGAGCCTTAGAAACTGGACACACCCTATTCTATGCCGCGGATATGGTCCCTGAACACAAACCCGTGTTTGCCCCCTGGTTTGGACAACCAACAGCCACCCTCTCCACCTTTGCACGCTATGCCCGTCTGGGCAATGCCAACATCGCCTTAGTGTATTACTATCGCTCAAAAGAGAGCATGAACATTATCGTAGAACCCACACCACTTCCACTCACCGATCCCAACGCAGATGCCACTTGGATCAATAACCGCCTCGAACACATCATTCGAGCACACCCAGAACAATACCTATGGTCTTATAAACGACTCAAGTCTCCAGCCCCCGGATATCCATCCATCTACGAGCCTTGAATTCCCAGCCGTCGCAACCAAACGTCCACCAACGCTTGCGTCGACACTCCAGACGCTTCCCACAATTGCGGATACAAACTAATGGAGGTAAAACCCGGCAGCGTATTCACTTCGTTGAGATAAACCTCACCCTCAGCACTTTGAAAAAAATCCACACGGGCCAAATCCTTGCAACACAGCACCTGAAAAGCCTGCACCGCTAAAGACTGCAACAGCGGTTTTGTCTCTATCTCTACAGCAATTTTTAATGCTGCACCCTCTGGATCTAAATACTTCGCCACATAAGAATAAAATCCGTCTTTGAGACAAATTTCCCCAATTTCAGAAGCTAGGGGAGGATCACCACCCAATACTGCACACTCCAACTCCCGACCCACAATGGCTTTCTCAACCAATAAATCCGTATCATAACGACTCGCATCAGCCAGTGCTGCAGGCCACTCCACAGCACATTTTACCGGATGAACCCCCACAGAAGAACCACTGCGCGCAGGCTTCACAAACAAAGATTCCCCAAGTACTGCCGCCACTTCCTGAAAACTAGGCATCTTGGACACAGAAAAAGATATAAAAGGCACCACTGGCAACCCCGCTTGCTGCAACAAACGCTTCGCCACCCCTTTGTGCATACAAATGGCTGATCCCAACACCTCACTCCCCACATAAGGCACCTGAAAAGTATCCAAACAGCCCTGTATCTGACCATCCTCACCACCACGACCATGGATGATATTAAACGCCCCCCTCACCCTCAATGCCGCTCTTCCCTCTCTCCACAATAATGTGTGCGTAGGCCTGCGATAGAGCGTAGCAGGCACCGCAGAGACTTCCGGTTCCTCAGGGCACGCTTTTAAGTCCATCAAATCGTCACCACGATCTAGGGCATACCACACCCCCTGTGAGGATACAACCACCACTTGCACCGGTGGGGGCAAAAGCCCATAGAGATGCCGAGCAGATTCCAAAGACACCTCGTGCTCTGGAGAAACACCCCCACACAACAACAATAACGTCATCTTTCTTTCCCCAGGAAAACCCTCTAAATAGTAGCTGATTACCCCTTCGTATGCCATATCTAGGTTTTGGGAGGCATTTGTAAGCGATCTCTCAAATCTTGATCGACACAATGGACAAAATAGAACTATTGCCTTATTTATCCAGAACTTTTTTTTAAAACTTTGCCCTTTTTTATAGAAAAGTTACGAAATATTTCATTTTTTTTCAATCTATGGTCCATAATCAGAATTGTGATGCCAGGAAGGTGTCACGATTAACAAGGACCAGCCACGGAGGCTTTGACATGGAAGTCAGCTTTGTTTTGGGTCTATTAAAACCAGGTAGGACATGAGGTCTTGCCTGGTTTTTTGTACTCTTTAATCTTACCACAAATCACTTGCTCCACCCAGAGCATCACTGACTTTTATTGTATCGAAACGTAACCCTATTTTTTTGCAGGCAAGATCAATAAAGCCTCTCCATGCACTTCAAATGTACACTGATTTTTGGAAAATTGATTACAAGCACTCTCACTTTTAGCAAAACATAAATGGAAATCTTGTAATTCATAGCGCAAACCATCGGTATTGACGATGGCTTCTGGAAAAGCCATCACAGCACACAGAGCACCCACAGGCGCAGACCAGGTAACGTTCGTATCTTTGGCATAACGCAAAATTTCTGTCTCACTCACGATAGACAAGATGATCTCAGGATCATAGTGTGTTTTGAGTAAGCGCAGATTCATTAAGTGATGATCAGAGCGCCCACCCAGTGCACACAGGATCAGAATCTCTTTTGCCCCTTGCTGTTTGGCATAAGTAATCGCTTTGTCTAAGTCGGTATGGTTTTGATCAAGAGCAGGTACAATTTGGATGCCAAAAGCCCCTTCGTAAGTATTCTCGCTCTCCACAATACCCCAATGGGATCGATCCTCGATAGAATCTAAGTCTCCCAAAATCACATCTGGCAAAATGTGAAGGGCACGCAATCGATTCACCGCCCCATCCAGAGCAATGACAAAACGCTTCTCTGTATACGCTTGTATGATGGAGGGAGAGAGAAATTCCCCATCAGCGACAATCACCACTAACATTAAGTCATTGTACCTATTAGAGTATGGGTTGTCAGTTTAAAATGAGTGGAATGTTGTCTCTTGCTCCAAGGAACGCATTGAACAAGCCAAGCTAGATTGATTAACGCAGCCTTTTCCGACTATACCCCAAGACGACTTGGAATTTACCCCCGGTCGTGGTTATAATCCTTAATGAAGCCACAGGATTGAGAGTCTATATGCCTAAATCTTTTGAGAGTCCTCTGGACATTTTTTTAAAACAACAACGCGAACAATTGCCTAAAAGCGCTTCTCAGCGCAGTGAATCACAAAAATACGAGCGCATCAAACGCCTGCGTGACAAAGCTGAGCGCGAGGAAAAAAGTTTCTGGGAGGAATTTTAGCACGCTTTGTCACCCCCGCACCTTTTGTCACCCCCGCACCTTTTGTCACCCCCGCGAAAGCGGGGGTCTTACCTAGATTCCCGCTTTCGCGGGAATGACGGGAGCTACAAATACCGCTCAAACAATATCTTCAACACCACAAAGTACCCCACCGAAAGCAATGCAGTCGCGGGGAGTGTCACCAACCAAGACAGCAGAATATGTCGAACCACAGTAAGATTCAATGCACCAATTCCACGAGCAAGCCCCACACCCAATACTGCACCAACCAAAGATTGAGTCGCAGAAGTCGGAACCCCCAGGCCGGTGGAGATTAAAATCACCAATGCCGCTGCCAAAGTGGCGGCAAAAGCTCTGGATGGCGTCAGCGCAGTGATGCGCGTTCCAACCGTCAGCAAGACTTTTCGACCATGGAAAATATATCCTAAAATGGCCCCCAAACACATCAAGGCCACAATGGCTTGTTGATGCGAATAGGAAATGTGCAACTGATGCGTGAGACCATACACCGCCAACACCGGTCCTACTGCAATGGCAATATCATTAGCACCGTGCCCAAAGATCATCGCGCAAATGGTGGCTACCATTAGCCCTCTGAAGGCTTTCTCTACCCAAACAAACTGGCCCCTCAGGGAAGAGGGAATCGGATACCGCCTCATCATCACCGCTAAGAATATGGCAAAGGCACCAGAGAGGCCCAAAGCCAATATAGAGCCCTGCAGGGGCGTTAAGTGCACCCCAAAATGCGCAAGCCCTTTGAGCAGCATCATATTGACTAAAATAAGACCGATTAGAAATCCATAGAAGGGCAGATGAATCTGAGCACGCCTGACAGGCTCAGCTGCCTCTAATATCAAATTCGCAATACTGCGAAATAGCGTATAAGCCAATCCTGCGGAAACAATGGGAGCGAGCAACCATGTCAACCCCACCATCCCCACTGTATGCCAATAAATGGCGGCACCCCCAAAACGAATCACCCCTAAGCCTACAATGGCCCCTACAATGGCATGCGTGATAGAAACTGGCATCCCCAAGCGACTGGCCAGTAAGGTCCAGGTGGCGCCGGTAATTAAAACGGATAGCATCAACTGAATCCCTACCCCAGAGTCACTGAGTATACTGTGCTGGATCAAACCCTCTTTTAAAGTAAGGCTAACCTGATGGCTGCCCCACAACGCCCCCAAGATCTCAAAAATAATGGCAATGATAGTGGCTCTGGAGACACGCAATGCCCTAGAACCCACCACGGGGCTCGTGATATTGGCCAAATCATTTGCACCAATGCCTACGGCCAACAAGAATCCAAAAACACATGCCAGAATAAGTGCTGGAGTCATCAGTGTGCCAACAACAATTCTAAATGTTCACCAACGATTTCTGCACGATTGCCTAAATCCGCCACCCAATCGAGCAAACGATACAAAAACACCACCTCTATCGGTGAGAGCGTGTTTTCGAGTGGGAATAATCCCAACTGCACTTCTTGCTTGGCTCTATCGGATTCTTCTTCAATGCTGTCGATTTTTGAAATCATTCTCTGGACCATTTTCGCCTCACTGCCGCGAAAACTGCTTTCTAGCAATTCGTCTAATTCATTGATCGCCGCACTGGCCGCCAACGTGGCATCGATGGAGCGCATCAGCAATATCATAAAGTCAGATTGTATGGGCGCTGGAATTTTTAAACCTCGACCATACACCAACCCCGCAATATCTCGGGCTCGGTTGGCCAATTGATCTTGAGCGGTGAGAATGGCCAGCAAATCCCCTCGGGCCACTGGCAAAAATAAACTATTGGGCAAATGCATACGCAAATCAGATTTGATGGCATTGGCCTCACTTTCCAAAATATCTATGCGGGACTTTATGGTGAGCACATTCTCTTTATTACCCGACAAAACGGCTTCAAAAAACGGCTGCAAAGAAATCACACACTGCCGCACCTTTTGCATATGCTGTTTGAGAGGTTTAAGCGGTGAACGCCCAAACAACCCCATAAGAGAAGAAGATATCACCATGATTTCCATTATACCGAATGACATCCAAACAATACAATGTTACACTCAAAGAATCTCGAACCCCTGAATGTATTGATGTCCAAACACGCTTCATTATTGCTGCACGGACCTGTAGGATCCCTTCAAGCAGAGCTCTGCATCCCTGAAAACCCCCTGCCATGGGTGGCGCTACTCTGTCATCCCCACCCGCTATTCGGGGGCACCATGAACAACAAAGTCATCACCACACTCATGCGCTTGTGCGAACGCCTCGACATCATCAGCTTGCGCTTTAATTTCCGCGGGGTGGGTAAGAGCGAAGGCACATTCGACAAAGGTGTGGGAGAAGTACAAGATGCCAAAGCCATGCTCGACTTTTTAAAGACTCAATACCCCCAGACCAAAACCCTGCTCATGGGATTTTCATTTGGGGCTTATGTGACACTCTCTCTTGCGCTCCAAGAACACGTCGATGCACTAGTGACCATCGCCCCCGCAGTGGATCACTTCTCACATTCCATTAGTCAATCCCCCACTTGTCCTTGGTGGCTAGCTCTCCCCTTAGCTGATGAAATCGTTTCTGTTGAAGCCACTCAAAACTGGTATCCTCAACTGCCCACTCCCCCCACTGTGCTGGAATTTCCTGAAACCAGTCACTTTTTCCATGGTCAACTCATCACATTGGCCAATACTCTGGAGAAAGCATGGAAGCAAACTCTATTGATGGGAGAATAACATGTATACCAAACATCTCCCCATTTTCTTTAGTCTTTTGTGCTTTATGTTTGTCAACAGTCTCTTGCAACTCCAGACCCCACTACAAATGTACTGGTCTGCTCAGCCGTTGTGGGAAATCACCGCCGTGAATGCGGCCTACTTTGGGGGCATGTTTTTAGGTGTATGCTATTTGCAAAAGCTGTTAAGCCAAGTGGGTTATATCCGTGCTTTTTGTGCGTTCAGCGCTCTCTTTTCTTCTTTTATTTTACTCCAGGGCATCACTGCAGCCAGTTTTCATCCATGGGTCTTGTGGCGATTTGGAACCGGGCTCTCTGTGGCCGCCATTATCACTATTGCGGAGAATTGGATAGTGTCTCTTTCACATTACAGTCCCGATTTGCGCGCCAGAACTCATTACATTTATTTACAATATGGCGCTCAACTCATCGCTCCCCTCCTCATCCCCTTGTTCCCCGCTCAACACGCTATCCATTTGTATCTCTTTGCCATGCTCATCAGTGCTTGTGCCATCATCCCCATGGCTTTTTCCGTGGTTGTGACCCCCGCACATCGCTATACCCCACAATGGCGTAAAGCCTTCTCCCTTTCACAGACTGCTTTTCTGGCGAGTGTGTCTAGTGGCATGATATTAAGCGCCCTCTCAACCCTACTCCCCCTGTACCTGCTGGAAAAAGATTTACACTTAACTCAAGTCTGTTTTGGGATAGCCGCCCTCAGCTTTGGAGGATTGCTCATGCAGGAAATTCTACAACGCAGCAGTGAAAGTATTGACCGACGTTATTTATTGCTGGCCAACACCAGCGCCCTGTTGCTGGCGATTATCTCTGTGATTTTTTCGAAAATCCCGACTCCATTACTGATGGGACTCATTGCCTTACTCGGAGGCTGCGCTTTTGCCCTATATCCTTTGAGTCTTGCTTATCTCTACGATCGACTAAGCAATGACGCCGATCGCAACACCGCCACACAAGTTGCCATTCTCTCCTACAGCTTAGGCGCTTTCTTAGGGCCTTTGCTGATCACTGTCTTAGTCGCCTTTAAAGGACTCTCGGCACTCATGTTATTTAACTTCGGTTTATCGCTTGCGATGTTCGCTTATCTGCTTTGGCGTCATTATATTCGCCCCAAAACAATCGTTTTCAAATCTACCCAATATGCGCCTATCACTTCATTGCCCCAACAAGGTTCTCCATTAATTCAGGCTTCCCAACCTGCTGAGGAGGAGGAACCGTGATCTCTCTCATTCGCCTATTATTGGCTCCCATGTTTAGCCTGTTCTTCTTTGTATTTGGAAATGGAGGATTTGTCACGCTCATTCCTCTCACCCTAAAGCAACAAGGCTATCATTCCATCGTCATTGGAATGGTGGGCGCATCCTACTTTGCGGGGTTATGGTTGGGTTCCTTAAAAATGGAACATTTAATCTACCGGTTCGGTCACGTGCGGGCTTTTGCGGCTTTCGCGGGTCTACTTTCCATCTTGTTCATTTCACATAGCCTATGGGTGAATCCATTTTTTTGGATGATCTTGCGTTTTATGGGTGGGATCGCCAACGCAGGGTTATTTATCGTGATTGAAAGCTGGCTGTTGCTTGTTGGCACCAATGAACAACGAGGCCAAGTCTTATCCCTATACATGCTCATCTTTTTTGCAGGACAAGCAGCGGGCCAATGGGCGCTTGGTCATGCGAAAATGGGACCTATGCTCCCTTATATCAAAGCCAGTGTTTTTGCATTGTGGTCCATTATTCCTGTGGCACTCTTTGCACAGACCACCCCCTCCTTTGAACTCTCTGGGGGCTTATCCATAGGTAAACTCACCCGCATTTCCCCTTCTGGAGTCATTAGCAGTGTCTTTGCTGGAAGCGTACTCGGTAGTTTGTATGGCATGCTCCCTTTATATCTGGTGGAAAAACAACTTCCTCATGCGCAAATCGCCACGTTGATGAGTATTCTTATTTTTGGGGGCATGTGCGGTCAATATCCCTTTGGTCGCTGGTCGGATTATTGTGATAGACGCTGGATTATGTTGCTATTAACCATAGCCATTGGCGTCATGATGGCAATCCTAATGTTTGGATCGATCACCCACTTGAATCTGATATTGTTTTTCCTTGGAGCGGTAGCATTTACCCTCTATCCCATCAGTATTAGCCATGCCTGCGACCACTTACCTCGACACCAAATTGTAGCCGGAACACAAGGATTGGTTGTCACTTACAGTATTGGCGCCTTCTTTGGGCCCATGTTGGCTTCTGTCGCCATCGCATTGTTTGGTAGCCAATATGGTTATCCCGCTTATTTGATGGGCTTGATGATGATGCTCGGTGGATTTCTAGCTTGGAGACTGTTGGTATTTCCTGCGCCTAAAGGGGCTGAGCGTGGGGATTTTGTACCAGTCTCCCAAGCCTCCACTCCAGCAATGGCTCAACTGAATCCGCAGCAGGGTGAAAGCGGGGGTCTTAATCAGGAAAGATTCCCGCATTCGCGGGAATGACATGGGGGCAAGAGGCCTCCTACAT
>CAYGKN010000037.1:13266-13897 GCA_964350565.1 uncultured Gammaproteobacteria bacterium | reverse complement strand
TGACAAGTGTTTGTCGTTCTCGCGCCCCTTGTCATTCCCGCGAAAGCGGGAATCTAGCTCAAGCAGACAAGATCCCCGCCTACGCGGGGATGACAACAATCTGTCATTGATGACAACATGTCATTCCCGCGAAAGCGGGAATCTCAGTAGACTACAGCAAAGCGCTTGTTACCAATAGTAACAATATACTCTACAAATGAAAATTCAAAGAGTTACCTTTCCGCATGCAAATCTTCTTCTTGAAAGGCGTTCATTTTTAGGTTAATATGAGTACAATTTTTAGCAAAGTAAAAAACATGGGTCCAGTAGAGGAATCAAAAAAAACCGAAATTCAAAAAAGATTCGACGAATTAAAAAAAGCAGCAGAAGCTGTTGTTGGTGCGATATCTGAATTTGAAGGTACTACAGAATTTAAAGAATATGGGGCTTACGATTTTAAACCTATTCGTACTTTATTTGATAATCTTGTAGATTAAAGATTAAAGCAGGAAAAAAATCAAGAAAATAAGGTAGAAGAATTACAAAAACAGTTAAAGAAGAATCTCGATGCATTAAATTTTCCTGTCACTATTTTTGCTTTAAAGGATTGGTTGAAAACATGGATGCCTTTTTTAGAGTTGCCAAGAATGAT
>CAYGKN010000037.1:0-13256 GCA_964350565.1 uncultured Gammaproteobacteria bacterium | reverse complement strand
GAATGATTGCTGAAGGTAAGTCTTTTTCTGATACACAGATGGAGGAGCATCTGAAAAAAATCGAACAGGTTTCCAAAAAAATACTTGTTTATTTTTTCCTTCAGGAGATCTTCTTAAAGATGTAAGTTCTACATTTTCGAAGGGGGTTCTTGATGTGAAGCCTGAAGCTGAACTTGTTGGGAAATGTTTGAATTTTTTTGCTAAACAACATCTGTTTCTTTCTAGTCAATTACAATTGATTGATTTCATGCTTCAAGATAAGGATGACTGTGTTTTTACTCAAATTAATTTAAATACTCTCGGCCCCCATCAAGAACGTTATAAAGATTTTATTTTTGCTTTATTGAATCTTTCGATAGATAATTATGCGCAAGACTTTAAAGCAGCGATTATTCATGGAATGGAAATTTTTTCAGAAGATAAGTCTCAGAAATTATGGAAACGAATAGCTGCTAAAGCGGTGTTGGCGACGAAATTAGGAAGTGATTATGCTTCAAATAAGGCGCATAAACAGCTTAAAGACTTTTTGAGGGAAATTGAGGATTCAAAAGAACCAAAACCATTTGATTTGTTGAATGCACTTCTTTCTTGTGATCTTGAAGATTTACAGAAAAAAGATTTTTCTGTAACGGTAAAAAAATATGTTCTTCCAGTGATTAAACCAGAAAGATTTTCTGAATTATTTAAAAACTTTAGTACATTAAAAATTTTTTTGATCCGAACACAAGTGGAATTGCCTGCAGTGTGGGCTGCAGTGGATGCTATTTTGATCTCAAAATGCCTTGGTTTTGATGAAAAAGATAAGGTTTTATCTGAAATTGGAGAGCTCACTGGAGGAATGATTCAAATAACAGGTAAAGATATTTATTCTCCTAGTACGACGATCGCTATTGATTGGAGTAAGCAAGAGGACTTCTATGCGGGATTGAAAAATCCTTCTCACCCCCGCGACTACTGTCACCCCCGCGACAGCGGGGGTCTTTCTGCCGCTGGAGGAGATTCCCGCGTATGCGGGAATGACAATGGTCTTGGTGGGAATGACAATGGTCTTGGTGGGAATGACAGTCAAGAGGAGAGAGAAGAGGAGATTGAAGAGGAGATTGAAGAGGAGATTGAAGAGGAGAGAGAAGAGAAGAGAGAAGAGAAGAATATCGTATTGACTCCTAGCACGCCAGATAGAAGTTCCTCTTCTCATCCCGTCACTTTCGCGGCGTCAGGTTCCGCTGGCACTGATCTTTCTGGTGATGGAGGAGATTCCGGTCTACGCGGGAATGACAAAGCTCGCGCGAATAACAATATTCCCATCTATCTCGCTATGGCGGGAGTGGGGTGTTGTGCGGGGATGTTGTTGCATTCTTTGGTGGCCATAGTGCTTTACTACCAAGTGCCATATTTCGCCTGTTATATTGGATTATCTGCATTATTATTCGCGGGTCTTTTTGCAGCATGGGGATATCACCATTATAAGAAATTGCCGAAAGAAAATGCTGAAGTTAAAAAGCAACCATGCAACAACTCTTGGGCAGCCGGATGGTTTTCTGCGGGTGCGGGTGTTGCTTTGGGTGTAGGAGCCTTGGATCTCTTTTTACGGGTTGGACTTGGAGAGGCAAATATCTTGAGTGCCGTCAGTATTGCTGGAACGGTGAGTTTTGCGGTGTTGCTGATTGTGGCTATTTTGACGCATCACTTTAGTGAGCCTCCGTCTCCTTCAATGTTTGCCGATTGAAAAATCCCATATTCGGAGTATAATGCGAATATAATCGATTTTTCCGGAGTACAATCCGAATATTTAACGACATTTTAATGGATCAAAATCCACATTGGCCGGACATTCCGCACCAAGCTTCCTTAATCAGGTAATTGATTTACTGCTTTGCCGCTGAATGTCCGTTTCAAAAAATCAAGAAAAGCTTTTAGAAAATCTTATTTTTTTGGATGCCAAGCAAAGAAATTTTTCAGTATTCTATTATAAAACGGCAAAACAATTGGAAGTGGATTTTATCTTGAAAAAAAAATCTTGAAATCACTCCAGTGCAGCATTGCACCCCATTGCAGATTCACGCATTACTCATGTGCCGGTTTGGAAGTGGTTGTTGAAAGAGAGCCAAGGGATATGAAAGAGGCCTTGTTGAGCTCTACTACAAACGGAAAAAGTGCCATTTGTAGTAGAGTATGAAGTTCGTTATTTTCTACTACAAACAGCAAAAATGCTATTTGTAGTAGAGCAAAATTTTTGTTATGCTTTGACTAGAAACAGAAAAATTCCATTTTCTAGTAGAGAGGAAGCCTATGGAAGTTCCATTTGTTGGACGAGAAAAAGAATTGGTTATTTTGAATGAATATGCGCAAAAGCATACAGCCAGCTTTATCGTTATACATGGGCGTCGACGTATTGGTAAGAGTCGACTGATTGATGAATTTGGCAAAAATAAGACTTACTATCGTTTTGCAGGGTTGAGCCCTGGCAAGGGAGTGAGTGCGCAAACGCAACGGGATGAATTTGCGCGAAAATTGAACGATTATTTTGCTCTTCCTGGTTTGAAGGCGGATGAATGGGCAGATTTGTTTAGCATGCTAGCAATTCAGTGCAAAAGAAGACGTGTGGTGATTTTGTTCGATGAAATTACTTGGATGGCAATGGATGATCCTACTTTTTTAGGAAAGCTTAAAAATGCGTGGGATAGAGAATTCAAGCAACACAATAAATTGATGCTGATTTTGTGTGGCTCTGTTTCAGCTTGGATAGAAAAAAATATTTTATCCAGTACAGGATTTTTGGGGCGTATTCATTACGTATTAACCCTAAAAGAATTGAGTTTGAAAGCGAGTATGTCATTGCTGCCAGATAAACCCTCTATGTCAGCGTATGAAAAGCTAAAGTTTTTATCAGTCACTGGTGGTGTTCCACTGTATTTAGAAGCCTATGACGATAGATGGTCCTCTGAAGAAAATATTAAACGATTGTGTTTTAAACATGGAGGATTACTGGTTCGGGAATTTGAAAATATTTTCTCGGATCTCTTTGGAAAATATTCACAACTTTATGCAGATATTGTCAACGTACTGGCAAATGGAGCTTTAGAAATCAAACAAATTGCTCAGAAAATAGAAAAGAATCAGACAGGATGGTTATCAGAGATTTTAGGAAATCTGGAAAAATCAGGTTTTATTACTCGTGACTATAGTTGGAATCTCAAAACTGGGGATGATGGTAAATTCAGTCGGTATAGATTAAGCGATAACTATCTTAGATTTTATTTGAAATATATTAAAAAAAATCTTAGCAGAGTGAAACGAAATTTGTTTGATGATCGCTCACTTTCGTCCTTGCCGGGTTGGACTTCTGTGTTGGGTTATCAAATAGAAAATATCGTTTTAAACAATCGAGAGAGCGTTTGGAAAGCATTAGGTATTTATACAGATGAAATTATCAATGATAATCCTTATTTTCAGAGAGAAACCAGCAAACAAAAGAGTTGCCAAATTGATTACATGATTCAAACCAAGTTTAATAATCTATATGTGGGTGAAATCAAATGTTCTTCTTCTCCTATTTCCGCCTCGGTGATTAGAGAAGTACAAGAAAAAATCAAAAGAATGAATATCCCCAAAGGATTCTCATGTAGAGCATTTCTAATTCATGTGAATGGAGTGACAGATGAGTTGATTGAGCAAGATTATTTTTCAAAAATCATCAGTTTTGAAGAGTTATCATCAATAGGTTAAGCTTATTAGAGAATTTTTTCATTAGATTCCCGATTTCGCGGAGCCTGCCTCCCCGCCTTCGCGAGGACAGGCATCGCGAAAGCGGGGGAATGACAAGTTACGTTGCGGAAATGATACTGCAAGCAAGATTCCCATCCAATGCAATGCGTTCATCGAATACAAAGCACTTGCCGCGGAAATGAGTTTGGCCATGGTGTTTGAAGTAATTGAGGATGCCGCCTTGTAATTGGTAGGCTTTTAACCCGGCCTTTGCCAAAATGGCACTGGCTTTTTCGCAGCGAATGCCGCCGGTGCAAAAAGTGACGATGGGCAATTGTTCGGGAAGGTGTTGCATTTCAGACTCTGCTTTGGCGATGAATTCACAGAAAGAGGACAACTCCCAGTGAATGGCACGCGTAAAGCTTCCCCATTCATACTCAAAGGTATTGCGGGTGTCGAGCAATATCATCGGCAATTCTTCATCGAGCCAGCGTTTAAAGGTATTGACATCCAAGTGTTCGCCGGTGTATTGAGCCGGCTGAATCGAGAGATCATTGATGCGAATCAATTCTTCCCGGATTTGTACCTTTAAACGTTTAAAGGGGGCAATCGGGGAGGTGGTTTCTAACAAAGGGATTTGAGAAAGCCATTCGGCATTTTCTGCTCTCCAACGCACTAAAGCCTCAGGGGGAGCTGCCAGGTAGAGATTAATACCCTCGGAAGAGATTAAAATGGAACCTCGGAGACCGTGAGCCAGGGCGCTGGATTTTAGCTTGGTTTGCCAATAAGTTAGCGATTCCATTGGCATGAAGCGATAGCCGCTAATGTGATCCCACGACACTTGCACTCTCCGTTCTAGATAAGGCATTATACTATTTTGAGTCAAGGGCGCCAAGTATGGATTGTTTGTTTTGCCAGATTGTTGAGAAGCAGATCCCCGCCAAATTGGCTTTTGAAAATGAGACCCTGATGGCTTTTCATGATATCGATCCCAAAGCTCCCGTGCATTTGCTCATTATTCCTAAATATCATCTAGAAAATCTTGGGGCAATGACTGAAGATCATGTGGAATTAATGGGCCAGCTTTGCCATTGTGCAGCAAATTTGGCAAAAGAATTTCAACTCTCTGGTTATCGATTGGTGACCAATATTGGCGAGCAGGGAGGGCAGAGTGTGTATCATCTGCATTGGCATTTACTGGGAGGTAGAGATTTGGGTTGGCCACCAGGATGACTGAAGAGCTCGTTGATGCTTTTAGGCAATGGTTATCTTCACTGCCAAAGGATTCTTCTGGTAGATCAGACTCTGTGAGTCAATCATTTGCTTTGCTCACTGCAGGCTATCAACAATCTCTCTCTTCAATATGGGAAGGGGCTTGTTGTGAAGCACTCGGTGCTGATCCAGTTGGTATTCCTCACCTGCCTTTTATTTCTATTTGTGCGCATGATTTACTGCCTTTTTTTGGAGAAGTCTCTTTGGCTTATGTGCCATCAGAAAGCATTATCAGCTTGGGCAGGTTACCTAAGCTCATTACTTACTACAGCCGTCGTTTGCAGCTCCAAGAGCACTTGACTCATGAGTTGGCCCAAGGGTTATTTGAAGGGCTATCTGCCAGAGCCGTCTTGGTGGAGTTAAAAGCAGAGCATGCGTGTTTACGCCTTCGGGGAGAAGAGAGTGTGTTGTTCACACAAGCGCACGTTGGTGAAGTGGCAGATGAACAAAGGCTCTCTCAGCTATTGCGCATGGCTAAGGGTTGCTGATGTCAAGATATCGACATTTATTGCAATTCGGGGGCATGACGTTTATCTCTAGGGTGCTGGGGTTGGTGAGAGACATGGCACTCAGTCATACCTTTGGTGCCAGTGGAGCCTTAGATGCTTTTTTTGTGGCGATTAAACTTCCGAATTTTCTTCGTCGATTGTTTGCCGAAGGCAGTTTTACTCAAGCCTTTGTGCCATTGCTCAGTGATTATCAAGCCAAGCAACCGCAAAAAATACGACGATTTATTTCTCATGCCATGGGGCTACAATTACTTGTGACTATTATTATTTGCATACTCGGAATGACTTTTTCTAGCACACTGATTGATGTGTTTGCTCCAGGATTCCATGGGGAGGGTGAGCGTTATACCCAGGCCGTGATATTGCTTAGAATCACCTGTCCTTATTTAGTGTGGATCTCGCTCTCAGCCCTTTGTGCCGCAGTGCTTAATGTGCATGATCGCTTTGTGGCTACAGGGATCGCCCCCATGATTTTAAATGCCGCTTTGATTGCAGCGACTTGGTATGGTGGTGCATTATTCCATTGGCCGACGATGACATTGGCAGTGGCTTTTTTGCTGGCTGGTGTCGGGCAGGCTATTTTTTTGAGTTGGTGTGCTTATCGCACCGGCTGGTTTTCTTGGCCAACCTTATGGGGAGATTGGCAGGGGGTGAAACGTTTGTGGAATTGGATGTTGCCCACCTTATTGGGTGCTTCCATCAGTCAGATTAATTTACTCGTCGATACGTTATTTGCTTCTTGGTTGCCTGTGGGAGGGGTGTCTTGGCTGTATTATGCCGATAGATTGATGCAGTTGCCTTTAGGCATTTTAGGGGTAGGATTATCGACTACACTCTTGCCAAAGTTTTCTAGAGCAGAAGCAGAAGCGGATCAGAAAAGTTTGCAATCCCATTTTATTTGGGGAGTGATGATGGTGCTCTGGTGGGGTGTTCCTGCTGCTGTCGGTTTATATGGTTTATCTACCGGGATCTTATCGGCTTTATTCGGTTATGGGGCATTGACCATGCAGGATGTAGAGCATTCGGCATTGGCCTTGCGAGCGTTTGCGTTCGGTTTGCCCGCTTTTATGTTGGTGAAAGTGCTCACCTCTGCCTTGTTGGCAAAATCTGCGCGTGCTGCATTGGTGCGGGTGGGAGTGATGGCTATGGCAGTGAATGTGTTATTGAATATGCTATTGATCACGCCTTTGGCTCAAGGGGGTATTGCTTTGGCTACCAGTTTAGCGGCGTGGTTGCAAGTGGGATTATTATGGGGTCATGCACATCGTCTGAAGATTTGGGATAAAGCGTTACTGCCATGGAAAACGGTGTTGGGATTTTTGTGGGGTGCAGGATTGTTGGGTGTGGGTTTGAGCTTCTTGCAACCTTGGGTTGCATTAACAGGTCCTCCGCTCTTCAGGGCGGGGCATTTATTGTGGATTATGTTGATCACAGCTACGCCTTATGTGCTATGGAGCATGCTGGCAAAACGTTGGTGGAAAGAATGTTGATTTACCGTGCTGGAGGTTCGCTCCCCACACTTAGGCGCGGTGTGGCGTTGGGGAATTTTGATGGAGTGCATGTGGGCCATCAAGCCTTATTTTCTTGTTTGCACCATGATAGTGAAGTCGAGGAAGTCATGGCGATCTTGTTTTGGCCGCATCCACGTGAATTTTTTGGGGAAACCCTACCCCGGATTTATCGATTGACTGAACAATTAAAAGTACTCAGTGCCTATGTTCATGCGGTGATGATTGTACCCTTCAATGAGGCATTCAGACAAAAAACCCCGGAAGAATTTATTGCGCAGCTGCAAGATTGGGGAGCAGTTACAGTTGCTGTGGGAGAAGATTATCGTTTTGGCCATCAGCGTCTGGGGGATGTGCAAACGCTAAAGCAGGCAGCCAAAGAAAAGGGATATCGCGTGCATGTTTGCGAGCCTTTATTGTATGAAGGGGAAGTCATTAGCTCTACGCGCTTGCGAGCGACCCTCATGAAGGGTGATTTTGAATTGGCAGCGCATTTGTTGGGGCGGCGTTATGTGTTGTGGGGGCGAGTTTGTCATGGGCAGGGAATTGCAGGGGAGTGGGGATTTCCCACTGCCAATCTGCGTTTAGGCGGTGGAGAGAGAGCCCTTGATGGGGTATATGGTGCATGGGTACATGGTTTATACCAAAGTTATCCTGCGGCTGTTAGTGTGGGTCGCCGAGAAAGTATGGGGGGAGGTTTTCCCATTTTGGAAGCACACTTATGGGGATTTGAAGGCGATTGTTATGGAGAGCATTTGCAAGTGGATTTTCAATTTTTATGGAGGAAGCAAGAGAAGTTTTCAGATATCACACAATTAAAGCAACAAATTTATACCGACATAGTCCAGATTGCCAAGCGCCTAGGAGGTGAATCGCCATGGGAATAGTTTGGGGAGCATTGTTTGGTTATTTACTGATGGGGTGGTTTGGGGCACTATTGGGTGGTTTTATTGGTTATCAATTTCAAAAAGGCTTGCATGTGCAGTTTGCTCATTGGGGAGGACAATTACGTCAAGCACCACAACATTTTTTGAGAGCTACTTTTTTAGTGATGGGTTATGTGGCCAAAGCCGATGGGCAAGTTTCAAAAAATGAAATTGGTTTTGCCGAGCAGTGGATGAAACAGATGAATTTTAATCACAAAATGCGAAAGCAGGCCATTGCTTGGTATGGAGAAGGAAAACGCGGAGAATTTGATTTGCTAGAAGAATTGCAAATTTTAAAAAGAAGCGTGCATGGACATCGAGGTTTGCTACAGTTTTTTACCGATCTACAATACCAAGCCGCCAGTGTCGATGGATTCTCTACAGAGAAAAAAATCATTTTTCAAAAAATCTGTGAGATATTGAGCACACAGATTTTTGAAGGCTCCAGTTATCAGGTGGATCAAAGTGGAGCCTATGAAGATCCCTATGCCATGTTAGGTGTTTCTCGCAGTGCGAATATGACGGAAGTTAAACGCGCTTATCGCCGTGCGATGAGTGCTTCTCATCCAGATAAATTGATCGCCAAAGGATTGCCCAAAGAAATGATCGATGCAGCCACAGAAAAAGCCAAAAAAATCCAAAAGGCCTATGAGCAAATCAAAAAAGAAAGACGGGGTTGAGGTGAGTGTCATCCCCGCGTTCGCGAAGCCTGCCTTCGCGAACGCGGGGGAATGTCAGGCATTCAAACATTCCCCAATGGCATTGAGTGCTAAGTCCAGCGTCGGTTTTTCAATATTCAAGGGGGGGGCCAGTCGCACAACTGTGTGATGCGTATCCTTAGTAAGCACGCCTTTTTCCATTAACTTCAAACAAAAGTCTCTCGCTGAAATGATCTGGGGATCTAACTCTAACCCAATCAGCAAGCCCTTGCCTCGGATATCCAATACCGCGGCATTTGCCATTTGTTCGAGGCGTTTTTTTACATAAGTGCCGAGCATGGAAGCACGTGCACTATAAGACTCTCTTTCGAGTAATTCGAGTGCATTCAATCCTACCGCTGCTGCTAAGGGATAACCACCAAAAGTAGAGCCATGACTTCCTGGGTTCAGGACATCCATCACTTCTCGTCGGCACAAAAAGAGAGAGACGGGCAATAAGCCACCTCCCAATGCTTTTCCGAGGATGAGACCATCGGGTTGGCAGGCATCGTGTTGGAAGGCAAAATCTTTCCCTGTGCGCCCCATTCCTGTTTGTACTTCATCACACAGCAGCAATACGCCTGCCTCTTGGCAAATTCGACAAGCTTCTTGTAGATATCCTTCAGGGGGCACACGAATCCCCCCTTCTCCTTGGATGGGCTCCACTAAAAAGGCTGCCGTGTGGGGTGTGATGGCCGCTTTAAGTGCCTCAATATCACCGAAAGGGATGAGTATGGTGCCTGCAGGAAAGGGACCAAATCCTTGTTGATATTCACTTTCACTGGATAACCCTACGATCGCAATGGTTCGACCATGAAAGTTTCCATGACAGGCAATGATTTCTGCTTTTCCTTCTGGGATTTTTTTGTGTTGATAGCCATATCGCTTCGCCACTTTTAGGGCAGTTTCTACCGCTTCTGCGCCGGTATTCATGGGGAGAGCCGCGTCGTACCCACTCAACTGACACGCTTTTTCTAAAAAAGCGGAAAGTTTATCGTGATAAAACGCTCTAGAGACGACATCCAACTGCCGGGCTTGCTTGCAAAGGGTCTCTACCAATTCCTGCTGGCAGTGTCCAAAGCTGACGGCAGAGTAGGCACCCATCATATCAATATAGCGATTGCCTTTTTCATCAAAAACGAAGCTGCCTTCACCTTTGGAGAGCACGATGGGAATGGGGGCATAGTTATGGGCACCGTATTGCTTTTCAAGTTCAATGTGATTTTGCATGAAGAACATCCTTGTTGGAGGGAAGATAAAGACAGAGACATTTGCATGCCCCACCTGCTTTGATGAATTCACTGACATCGCAAAAATGACAGGTGAATCCATAGGTCTCGAGGATGGGGGCGAGCATTTCATTGCCCGCAGGCATGATCAAATGATGGCCGACGACAATGCTATTGCAAGCAAATCGCTGAGCTTGTTCATCTGAAACAGGGATGCATTCTCCCCAGTGTTGCAATAATGATTGTGTGCCTTTATCAAACGCTTTGGGATAATATAGCGCTTGATGTTCATTGAGCGGACAAAAACACGTATCCAGATGATAAAAATGCGGGTGGATTAACGGGATGGGGACTACAGGGTGTTCTAAGTGCTTTTTTAAATATTCCACAAAAGCCATTGAGGTTCTGGGGCCGATTCCAATGAGCCATCGTCCTCCCCAAAAAAAACCATCTCCTTCCCCCTCAAAAGCCAGATGTGCTTCAGAATGTACGGTATAACCTTGAGCGGTGAAGTAAGCTTGGTTGATGGGGGTTTCTCCCATTCTCTCCGGATGTGCAAAATGAGCTATCCAAAATTGGCCTTCAGCCCACAGAGCCGCATTGGCAGTAAAAATCAAATCAGGCAAATCTGGTACAGGAGTGAGGCATTCCACTGTTGCCCCACAATCTTGCAAACAGTTCTTGAGTGCTTCCCACTGGCTTTTGGCCAAGCGTAAGTTCACAGGAATGTTGGTATCCATCCAGGGGTTAATGGCATAATCCACAGAGAAAAAATCCACAGGACACATGAGAATTTTTTGCATGTAGGTTCTTATTGAGGGTGAGTGTTTAGTATAGCCCGGATTTCTTAGTGGGTTTTCAACAGACTCTCTAAGTAGCTTCTCAGGGGAGCAATTCCTGCACCATTGCGACTGGCGGTGGCGAAGGCATTGGTTGTTCCAAAGGCATGCTGTAAGCGAGAGGGTAGGGTTTGACGTTCTTTTTGGCGCAGCTTGTCTATTTTTGTGACGACAATAATCACTTCTTTGTCATTGGATTGAATCCATTCATACAGTGAGATGTCTAGAGGTAAACCAATATGCCGACCATCCACCAATAAACAAATGGCGGCACAAGCGGGATTGTCTGAGAGAATATACTCTGAGAGCCTGGCTGAGAATTGGCTTTTGATCCACTGACTGGTTTTGGCATAGCCCACACCGGGTAAATCCACGAGGTAGGCACCCTCTCCTGCAGAAAAATAATTGCACAATTGTGTACAACCAGGAGTTTGGCTGGTTTTGGCCAATTGTTTTTGATGGCATAATGCATTGATGAGGCTAGATTTTCCCACATTTGAACGTCCTACAAAAGCGACTTCACTCGATACATCCTTAGGACGCTGACTAAATAGTGTTGCGCTTAAGACAAATTTCGCTTGTTTGAGGTTCACTTTCATGCGGATTTCCGAGGTTGACGAAACAGCATGCTAAATGGTGCCAAAATAAAAAAGCCTACTGCCAATGAAATATAAACACTATTGTAAGAATTTAAGCTGGCATGTTGTTGAATGAGTCGTGATATTTCTCCAGCAGATAAACTATGCTCTGAAAATGGAGTAAAGAATTTGGTGAAATGATGCCACTGGGTTTGCTGCAGATGAGAATAGAGTGTCACACTCAGAGCAATACCCACAGATCCACCCACTCCGCGGCAGAAACCATAAATTCCGGTGGCTTCTGGAATGTCTTTGGGCTGGAGAGAGGCGAATGCCTTGGTGCTTAGCGTCACAAAAAATGGTCCCAAACCGACACCTTGAAGGATCATCGCAAACATCAAACTTTCAGAAGGATTGGCTTGCAGGGTCATTTGAGAAAGTAAATAAGTGCCAATACCTTGGCAAATGAGAGCAGGCATGAGAATCCATTTGGCATGCAAGCGTTGGATAAAAGGGCCCGCAATAATCATGGCCAGTGCACTGGAAATCCCTCTAGGGATCATCAACCAACCTGCTTGACTGGCGCTGTAATGATAAAGCATCTCTAATTGCAGAGGCTGGAGAATCAGATAGCTGAATAAAAAGGCCACACCAATACCCACCAATAGATTAGCAATCAGAAAATTTCTATCTCGCAATAATACCCAATGGATCAATGGCGGCCCTGTGGCATTGGTCGTAACAAAGAACAATAACGAGCTTGCACAAGCGACAGATACCCAGATGATTTGAGGAGAGGAAAACCAATCCAGCATATGACCACGATCCAGGACGAATTGCAGGCAACCAGTGAATAAACACAGCCAAATGATCGCTGCAATATTCATGGGCACGGTTTCTCTCTTACTTTCTTGCACAAAAATATAATTTCCAAGAGCGGCAATGATGGAGAAAGGCAGGTTGATATAAAACATCCAGCGCCACCCCCAAGTGTCGGTGATATACCCCCCAAGCATGGGGCCAAAAATCGGAGCCACCATGACGCCGATTCCCCAAATGGCCATAGCTTGTCCGCGTTCTTCTTCATCGAATAAATCTAGCATTAAAAACTGGGCAATGGGGATCAGAGTGGCACCGAAAACACCTTGTAAGGTGCGAAAAAACACGATTTCAGTGAGATTGGTGGAGGCACCACAGAGCATTGAACTGATGAGAAAACCGAAAATATCAATCGTGAGCAAACGTTTTTGACCCAATCGCTTAATCAGTAAACCTGTGAAGGGCATGCAGACGGCAGCCGCTACCGTATAAGAACTACTCACCCAGGTGATTTCGTTGGGGGTGGCTCCCAGGCTGCCCATCATGTGTGGAAGGGCGACATTCACAATGGTCATGTCCAACACCTCAAGGATGGTGATGAGCATGATGGTGGCGACAATCCACCAGCGATATTCTCGAGGTTGACTAGCCACTGGTATCGATACGGATCTCTGCGCTGGCCCCAGCTCTTAGGGGAAGTTGCTTTGGCCATTCATTCAGGCGAATGCGAACGGTAAAGCGTTGTGTGACTTTCACCCAATTGCCAGAGGCATTCTCTGCGGGCAGCAATGAGAAATACGTTCCACTGTTGGGGCTAATAGAATCTACGACACCGATCAAATGAATGTGCGGGGCGAAGTCTAGAGTAACTTCTGCTTCTTGCCCACGCCGAATGCGAGTAAGCTGTGTTTCTTTGAAATTCGCATTGATCCATATCGGTGAAGGGCTCACAATGGCAAACAGTGGTTCACCCGCTTTAACTAGATGACCGGCGGTGAGATTGAGATGAGAAACGATACCAGAAATGGGTGCATGCAAAGTGCAGCGATCCAACTGCAATCGAGCCGCTTTCACTGCCAAGGCGGCCTGCTGTTTTTGTAAAGTGCCTTGGTGATTCGCACCCAACTCAGAGTCAATGGCGCTGAGCTCACGTTTAGTGGCCAAGAGTACAGC
>CAYGKN010000036.1:0-13911 GCA_964350565.1 uncultured Gammaproteobacteria bacterium | reverse complement strand
CTATATCTACTATTGTCCGGAGATAACCCCATATATTTGCAATTGAGTTCTGTTGATGACTCAAAATCAGGCCCTGCATGATTAAAGAGAGCTTCTCCTGTAACGCGCGCGGTCTTTTACAAGTTGGAGTTTTAATATTAACCTATTGATAAATAAGTTGATAGTTTTTTCCGATTCTTTCTCATTTTTTTCATCTTGAGATTGTTGTCCTTTTTTTAATGTGTAATATGATGCATTCTTAAAATATTGAGAAGAATGTCTGATAGATGGAACACTTGGTGTTGTCATATTTTTTCTCCTGCTGCATATTGTATACAGGATTAATGTTAAGAAAAAAACCTTAAGAAAAAATTAATGGTGTAGCTCTTTATAAAAAACGAACTTCAGTCCCCACATTGCCCTGGCCTCTTCGAGATAGCAAGAATTTTCAACATGAAGTGCGGCGTAATTTTTCTGAGGGTTTGTCTTTAAAACTTAAAGTATTCTTCATCCCCACTCTGCCGACGCCTCCGCGCACAGCCAGGAGAATTGAAACGATCATTACTTCGCAGATTCCACCAACTGAATGTATGCCATTGGGGCAGAGTCGCCATCGCGCAAGCCAGCCTTGAGCACCCGAGTAAAACCTCCAGGGCGGGTAGAAAAACGTGGACCCAAATCACTAAATAATTTGCCAACCGCAGCAGGATGACGCAGTTTTTTGAATGCCAAACGACGGTTGGCCACGCTATCGTTGCGCGCTAAAGTAATCAAAGGCTCAATGTGCTTTCTCAATTCCTTTGCCTTGGGCAAAGTGGTTTTAATTTGCTCATGCTCAATTAAAACAATACACAAATTCTTGAACAACGCCTTTCGATGCGCGCTAGTTCGGTTAAAATGTCGATGTGCTTTACGATGTCGCATAACTATCCCTTATAATCTTCAGGTGGCCAACTTTCTAAATACATACCAAGCGATAATTCATGCTTGGCCAAAACCTCTTTAATCTCTGTTAAAGATTTTTTACCCAAATTGGGGGTTTTCAACAGATCATAATCATACTTCTGTACCAAATCTCCAATACGGTGAATGCCTTCAGCCTTCAAACAATTGGCAGAACGCACCGTTAATTCTAAATCTTCGACCGGCTTTAAAAAGATGGGATCAATTTTTGCATGGGATCGGGCCCTAGCAAAGGCAGAAGCTTCTTGCATATCAGCAAAAGCAGACAATTGTAATTGCAAAATTGTTGCTGCTTGACGCACAGCCTCTTCCGCTTCAATCGCCCCATTGGTCTCTAATTCTAAAATCAGTTTATCCAAATCAGTACGCTGCTCGACACGGGTGTTCTCAACCGTGTAAGTCACTCGACGAATTGGACTGAAAGAAGCATCCAAACGCAAGACTCCAATCTGAGTTGCTGGCTGCTCCTCTAAAGACAATAACTCACCAGTTTGATGCACAGGAGCTTTCGCCGGTTGATAACCACGACCTAAGGCCAACTTGGCATTCATCGCCAATCTTGCACCAGGAGATAATGTCGCAATCACTTGATCAGGATTATACAAATGGACACCACTCTCCAACTTAAAATCTGCGGCGGTGACCACGCGAGGACCAGTGACATCCAAATATAAATTGGCTTCCTTTTTATCTTCTAACTTGAAAGAAAGTTGCTTGAGATTCAAGACGATGTCAATAACATCCTCCTTAACCCCCTCAATCGTGGAATACTCATGTTCCACACCCTCGATGTCTAACTCTACAATGGCAGCACCCTGCATGGAAGACAGTAAAATACGTCGTAAAGCCGAGCCTAACGTATGACCAAAACCACGCTCGAATGGCTCTAAAACCACGCGCGCGACATAGGGACTCTGCGCTTGAATCCGAATATCCTTCGGAATTAAAAATGATTTGGCAATCGTGTCTATCATGGAATTCTCCTCTGCCCTATTTCGAATACAACTCAACAATTAAGTTGAGATGATAATCCGGTAACTCTGTTTCTTCTGGATGACGTGTGTAACGGAGCAATAACTGCTCTTCATCCAGCTGCACCCAGTCACAAGTTCGCTGCTTAGCCAGTTCTAAGGATGCACGAATGCGCACCTGAGACTTTGCTTTTTCCGCCACCTGAATGGTCGATCCCACCTTTACCGCAAAAGAAGGGATCGTCACACGCTGCCCATCAACCACAATCGATCCATGGGACACCAATTGACGCGCTTCTGCACGCGTGGAACCGAAACCTGCACGATAGACCAAGTTGTCCAAACGAGACTCTAAGGCCATTAACATATTCAAACCTGTCGCACCCTTTTGACGAGCTGCACCTTCATAATAACGATGACGAAACTGTTTTTCACTCACCCCATAAGCATGACGCAAACGCTGCTTGGCACGCAATTGCAAAGCATAGTCAGAACGACGTCCCGCACGCTTGGCATGCATGCCCGGTGGCTTGGAAACACGACATTTGTCTTCTAGGGGACGAACCCCGCTAAAACAACCTAGATCAAAGCCACCTTCGCGACGAATGCGCTTACCTCTGGGATCATACTTTTTCAAAATTACTGACATACCAACTCCTAGACTCGACGCTTCTTACGGGGACGACAACCATTGAATGGGATCCGCGTATCATCCGTAATATCTGTAATGCGAATGCCCGCGCTCACAAAACCACGCACAGCCGCGTCCCGACCCGGACCAGCACCACGAATGATCAGCGATGCTGATTTCAAAGAACGTTCGTCTTTAAAACGAGAAGCCAAATCAAAAGCCGCTTCCTGAGCCGCAAAAGGTGTGCTCTTCTTAGAACCCCGAAAACCCTTGGCTCCTGCACTGGATTGACCCAGGGCATTACCAGCCGCATCGGATACCGTAATCAACGTATTGTTATAACTGGCTTGGATAGTGATTCGACCCGTGTTCACCGGGGCTGCTTTTCTCTTGCTAGACTTGCGCGCTTGCTTTGCCATACTCTCCCCTTAACCACGCTTCTTAATTTTATTGCCATTCGGACCCTTACGCGTGCGCGCATTCGTGCGAGTACGCTGCCCACGACAAGGCAATTTACGCTTATGACGAATACCACGATAACAGTTCAAATCCATCAATCGCTTGATGCTCAATGCCACCTCACGACGACGATCCCCTTCGACCGTATACTCATTCACCGCCTGACGCAGAGTTTCTGCTTCATCTTCAGATAAGGTCGCAACTTTGCGAGCCGACTCAATGCCTGTTTTTTCACAGATCTTAAAAGCCGTACTACGACCAATACCATACACATAAGTAAGACCAACCCAAACATGTTTGTTCGTGGGGATATTTATACCTGATATACGTACCACACTCACTCCTTAACCTTGACGCTGCTTATGCTTCTTATTGCGACTACACAACACACGAACCACACCATGACGTCGAACAATCTTACAATCGTCACACAGCTTTTTAGCCGATGCACCTACTTTCACAAAGCCTCCTAAAACTTCTCATTGGACGCCCGTCGCGCCCCTCTGTTTTTTTTCATGATCTTATCATACTGCTGTGAGGTTAGTAAGGCCTGCATTTGAGCCATAAAATCCATCACCACTACGACAATGATCAATAACGACGTGCCCCCAAAGTAAAAAGGGACATGAAACTTAATATCCAAAAATTCTGGCAATAAGCAAATCACTGTTATATACAATCCACCAAAGAAAGTCAAGCGCAAAATGACGGTATCGATGTAATTCATGGTCTGCTTACCCGGACGAATACCAGGAATGTAAGCATTAGAGCGCTTGAGCTGATCCGCGGTCTCTTTGGGATTAAACACCAACGCCGTGTAAAAAAAACAAAAAAACAAAATCGCACCCGCAAAAAGCACCATGTGCAACACCTGCCCGCGTTGCAGCGCAATACTCACCTGAGACAGAATACCCCAGTGTTGACTCTGACCGAACCAGGTAGCCACGCTACTCAAAAATACCAAAATACTCGAGGCAAAAATGGGAGGAATTACCCCAGACATATTTAATTTCAGTGGCAAATGAGAGGCATTTTTCTGATAAGCCCCCATCTGATTCTGACGCTGCGCATGATAAATGGGAATGCGGCGCTGGGCACGCTCAATGAAGACCACGAAAAAAATCACCGCGGCTATCAACAAGGCAATGAACAATAACCAGAAGGCTGTCAACTGCCCCTGATGCAATTGCTCAAAGGTACGCCCCAAAGCCGATGGCAGTCCAGAAACAATGCTCGCAAAAATGATCATGGATATCCCATTGCCAATACCGCGCTCTGTGGCCTGCTCTCCCAGCCACATCAAAAAAACCGTACCAGTCACCAACGTCAACGTGGCATTCGCATAGAAATGTAGATTTCCCTCCCAGGCTATCTGGGTGTGGACCAAAAACTTACACATCCCAATGGCCTGGAATGTGGCCAATACCAAAGTCGCATAACGAATGTATTGATTCAATCGACGCTGCCCAGACTCCCCTTCTTTGCGCAGCTGCGCCAAAGAAGGCGTCACGGTTGAAAACAATTGGATAATAATGGATGCTGAAATATAAGGCATGATCCCTAAGGCAAATACCGTCAAACGACTCAATGCCCCCCCAGAGAACATGTTAAAAAAGCCGAGCAACCCTTGATTGTGCTGGGAAAAAAACTCGGACAAACGCTCGGGATTCAACCCCGGAACCGGAATATGCGCGCCCAAACGATAAATGAATAATACCAACAATAAAAAAGAAAGCCGGGAGGTCAATTCTGCATACCCCCGACTCTGAGACATACGTTTGGCTATCTCTAAACGGTTATTCATTCGAATCAACCACCTCATTGATACTGCCTCCTGCAGCCAAAATCGCTTCTTTGGCGCCTTTGGTCAAATGGATTTCTGGCGCAATGCGCAAGGGAATCGTACACTCCCCAGAAAGAAATACCCTTACACGCTTCATGTCATGACGAATCAGATCCAACTCACGCAAGACTGCTAATGTGACTTCAGTATCCGGTGGCAATAACGCCAACTCCGATAAACGCAAATGCGCAACTTCTTTAGCCATACGAGAACGAAAACCCAATTTGGGAACACTGCGCTGGATAGGCATTTGCCCCCCCTGGAATCCCGCGTTGATCGGAGTCCCACTACGCGCTTTCTGACCCTTGTGTCCACGACCACACGTCTTACCTAAGCCTGAGCCCATACCACGCCCCACGCGGGTGCGACCCTTCTTTGCCCCAAAGGCAGGAAACACAAAATACTGCAAAGGAATGGATTCTACAAACTGCTCTTCACTCATGACACTTCCTCAACTGCTAATAAATAATCAATGGCACGCACCATGCCTTGTACTTCAGGACGATTGGGCAGAATGATCTCTTGACCAATTTTTCTCAAACCCAATCCACGCAATGTCCCACGATGCTTTGGAATGCGACCATGCGGGCTCTTAATCAATTTAATCTTTAAGTTAGACATTAGGCAGCCTCCCCACCTTCCACAATTTCTTTTAAACGCTTGCCACGTTTTCGGGCAATCTCTTCTGGAGTCATGGCCTTCACCAGACTATCCACCGTAGCACGCACGACATTGATGGGATTGGTCGATCCATAACATTTGGTCACCACATCTTCCACACCCAAGACTTCAAAGACCGCACGCATCGCTCCACCGGCAATGATTCCTGTCCCCTTGGGCGCTGGCAACATCAAGACGTTAGAAGCACCATGACGACCACGAATTTCATAATGCAAAGTTTTGCCATTCAAGTCCACCTGAACCATGTTTTTCCTAGCTGCTTCCATCGCTTTTTGAACAGCCACAGGCACCTCTTTGGCTTTACCAAAACCATAACCCACTCTGGAATGGCCATCACCAACCACAACAAACACTGAAAAACTAAAATTCGCCCCACCTTCTACCACTTTCGTCGTGCGGCGCACAGCCACCAACTTCTCAATAAAACCATCTGATGTTGTTGATTGATCAAAACCTGTCATCTTTCCACCTTAAATTGCAATTCCACTTTCCCGCAATGCTTGTGCCAATGCTTGTACACAACCATGATATTTAAACCCTGAACGGTCAAACGCCAAATCGGAAACCATACCTCTTTCTTTCAAACGCTCCCCCAATTTCAAACCCACGACCCGTGCAGCCGCGACATTGCCCAAATGGCCCTGATGCGATTCACGGATGGATTTTTCCATGGTGGAAGCCTGAAACAATACTTGAGCACCATCTGCTGAAATCACTTGCGCATAAATGTGCTGATGGGTTTTATGCACACAAACGCGAGGGACTTCCCGACGACGGATGCGATTTCGAGTTTTTCGTAATCTTAATAAACGGGCTTTTGTTCTCGTTTTCATGTCTACCTCTATTTCTTCTTGGCATCTTTGCGAAGGACGCGCTCACCCGCATAACGAATACCTTTGCCTTTATATACTTCTGGGGGACGCAAGGCTCGGATTTCTGCGGCAACCTGACCCAAACGCTGATCGTCATAACCAGACAACACAATCTCGGTTTGGCTCGGACACACCACTTTCACACCTGCAGGCAAAGCATATACATCCGGATGAGATTTCCCTAACGTTAAGGTCAATTCTTGACCTTGAACCTGAGCACGATAACCCACACCCACCAATTCTAATTTGCGCTCAAAACCTTGGGTCACACCGGTTACCGCCTTAGCAATTAAGGCTCGCAAGGTACCAGATTGCGCCCAAGATTTTTGTGAATTCGTGTCTTTTGGCTTTACAGTTAATACGTTATCCAATATCTCAAAAGAGACCAAAGGATGCAAAGGGATATGCAATTCACCCAATTTACCCTTCACTTTGACTTGACTCCCCTCTTGCAGCACTTGTACTTCACTGGACAAAGGAACGGGACGTTTTGCAACTCTAGACATAATTGACCTCACTGAACCATTGCAATAATTTCACCGCCCAAGCCCTGCTTTCTGGCTTGAGCATCCGTCATTACGCCTTTGGACGTGGAAATAATTGCCACCCCATAGCCATTGAGAACGCGAGGCAATTGCTTGACATTCGCATAACGGCGCAAACCAGGACGGCTGACGCGCTTTAGCCACTCAATCACGGGACGGTTGTTATAGTAACGCAACTTCAACACCAAAGTTTTAACGTTGCCTGCAGACTGCACTTGCAGATCGCTGAGATACCCTTCAGACAATAAGACCTTAGCTATAGACTCTTTATATTTAGAATGGGAAAGGCTCACCTCACGATGATGTGCCTTCTGTGCGTTGCGAATGCGTGTCAACATGTCTGCAACAGGGTCTTGTAAACTCATGAATACCTCACCAACTTGATTTACGAATGCCTGCGATCCAGCCTTTCATGGCATACAAACGCAACATACTTCTTGCTAAGCCAAACTTACGATACACCCCACGAGGACGTCCCGTGAGCTGACAACGATTCACTAAACGCACTGGGCTCGCATTGCGAGGCAATGCATTCAATTTCTTCTGCGCTTCAAATTTTTCTTTGGGAGAGGAGTTGGGATTGGCAATGATTTTTTTCAACGCCACGCGCTTATCTGCAAAACGCTCCACACAACGCTCTCTCTTTTTTTGACGATGGATAATGGATAACTTCGACATATAACCCTCTAACTTGCTAACTGCTCTGCGGCTTTTTTCTCAGCCACTTTAATCGGAAAACCAAAAGCCAGCAACAAGGCCAACGCTTCTTTATCGGTTTTTGCCGTGGTAGTGACGACCACATTCATTCCCCGGATTTTATCGATTTTATCATAATCGATTTCAGGAAAAATAATGTGCTCGGTGATTCCCAAGGCATAATTTCCACGACCATCAAAAGCCTTTGCAGAAAACCCTCGAAAGTCACGAATACGAGGCGCTGCAATAGAAATAAATCTATCGAGAAACTCATACATTTTCGCACGACGCAAAGTCACCATAGCACCAATGGGCCAACCTTCACGAATTTTAAACCCCGCGATTGATAAACGTGCCCGAGTTGCTACCGGTTTTTGACCCGTGATGGCTTCTAAATTTCCCAAAGAACGAGTCAATACATCTTTATTGCTTGCTGCTTCACTCAAGCCCATATTCAAGGTGATTTTAGTAATCTTAGGCACTTGCATGAGGGTTTTGTAACCCATTTCTTTCATCAAACGAGGGACAACTTCTTCTTTGTAATAGGTTTCTAAACGTGGGATCATCTTGAGTCTCCTTCAATCGGACGCTTGGTTTTTGCATAAAAACGCACTTTTCTTCCATCAACCTCTCGGTAACAGACTCTATCCGCTTTTTGAGTTTCAGGGTTATAAATCGCCACCTTAGAAACAGGGATAGGAGCCTCTTTGCGCACTAAGCCCCCTTGAATGTCTTTGTCTGGATTGGGTCGCACAAAATGTGTTTTTAAATTCACACCTTTGACCAACAGCTGACTCGTTTGGGGATAGGCTTTGAGCACTTGAGACACTCTGCCTTTGTTGCTCCCGGTTAACACGACCACGGTATCTTTCTTTAATATTTTCATCTCACACCTACAACACTTCTAAAGCCAATGAGATAATTCTCATATACTTGCCACGCAACTCACGGGTCACAGGGCCAAAAATACGAGTGCCAATGGGTTGATGCTGTGCATTAAGTAACACCACCGCATTGCTATCAAAACGAATGGCAGAGCCATCTTCACGTCTTAACCCTTTTTTGGTGCGCACAACTACCGCATTGAGCACATCACCAGCTTTCACACGACCACGAGGAATCGCCTCTTTGACACTCACTTTAATAATGTCGCCAATATTTGCCGTGCGGCGATTAGAACCACCCAACACCTTGATACACATGACGCGCTTTGCACCACTGTTGTCAGCAACATTTAATACCGACTGCATTTGAATCATAGTTTATCCCCAACAATCAACGACTGCCTTCCGGCAACACCTCTACCAAGCGCCAACGCTTATGCCGAGAAATCGGTCGAGTCTCGACAAAACGCACCCAATTGCCTTGCTTGGCAATATTCTCTTCATCATGCACTTTTAACTTGGTGGTGCGACGAATGTACTTACCCACAACAGGGTGTTTGACTTTACGCTCTAAGGCCACCACACAGGTCTTAGACATTTTATCACTAACCACTCTGCCAATCCAGCTTCTTTGCTTGACGGTTTCTGTACTCATATTATTCCCCTAGTGCTTTTTGTTGTTCAGTGATCGCTGTGTTCACTCTGGCAATTTGACGACGCACCTGACGAATCAAATGTGTTTGATTGAGCTGAGAAGTCGCCTTCTTGAAACGCAAGACAAATAAATTGTGACTCAAACGCGCGCGAAGCATGTAGAGCCTTGATAAATCTAAATTTTTAATATCTATACTCATACATCCCCTCGACGTTCTACAAAGACCACTTTAACAGCCAATTTGGCACCAGCCAAACGAAAGGCTTCTTCGGCTGACTCACGAGAAACTCCCCCAATCTCAAAAAGCATGCGTCCAGGCTGCACTTCGGCAGCCCAATATTCGATACTTCCCTTCCCTTTCCCTTGGCGTACTTCCAAAGGCTTTTTGGTAATGGGCTTGTCTGGAAAAATTCGAATCCAAATTTTACCTGCACGCTTGATATAGCGGGTCATCGCACGACGAGCGGCCTCAATTTGTCGTGCACTCACACGACCACGAGTCACTGCACGCATGCCAAACTCACCAAAACTGACGTGGCTGATCACAGTACCACGATTGCGACCTTTTTGCTGTTTTCTGGGTCGCCCTTTAGGCTGTAACATACCTTATCTCCTCTATTCTTTGTCTTTGAGGGCCCGATGCTGGGCAATCTCACCACGATGAATCCACACTTTAACGCCAATCACCCCATAGGTGGTATGGGCTTCTGCAATGGCATAATCAATATCGGCTTTTAGGGTGTGCAATGGCACCTGGCCTTCATGATACCACTCTGAGCGAGCAATTTCAGCCCCACCGACTCGACCTGAGACTTTAATTTTGATGCCCTTAGCACCTGCACGCATGCTGGAGCTCATGGCGCGCTTCATCGCACGTCGAAACATCACGCGACGCTCTAGCTGACCGGCGACCGCTTCTGCAACCAAACGCGCATCTAAGTCTGGTTTTCTCACCTCTTCGATGCTCACATGGGTTTTGACCCCTAAGATTTTGCTCAACTCATTTTTAATGTTTTCAACAAACTCTCCCTTTTTGCCAATGATCACCCCTGGGCGAGCTGCATGGATCACCACCTTGGCACTCTTGGTGGGACGCTCAATAATAATCTTGGAAACAGCCGCTTGTTTTAATGCCTTGTGTAAATACTCACGCGCACGAATATCTTGACACACCGCATCGGCGAAACCTCGCCCTGGAATGCACCAACGAGAATCAGACTCTCTTAATCCTAAACGTAAACCAACGGGATTCGCTTGCTGACCCATAAATTATTCCTCCCCAACCTGTACGGTGATATGACTCAATGGCTTATAAATGCGATTCGCACGGCCCTTTGCTCTGGGCTGAATTCTTCTCAAGCGACCGCCTTGATCGACAGTGGCCACACGCACCACCAAATCATCTGGATCAGCACCAAATTCATTCTCCGCATTGGCAACAGCAGAATTCATCACTTTTAAAATCACTTTTGCGGCAGCCTTTGGACTAAAAAGCAAACGACGATAGGCTTCATTCACAGACTGACCACGAATTTGATCGATCACCAATCTTGCTTTTTGAGGAGACAAACGCACCCCTTTTAATATTGCAATACCATATGACATCATTTACCTCTACTTCTACTTCTTCGTCTTCCTATCACCAGCATGCCCTTTGAAGGTGCGAGTTAGTGCGAATTCACCAAACTTATGACCCACCATATTGTCTGTGACATACAATGCTTGAAAAGCTTTTCCATTATGGACTTCAAAATTTAAACCCACCATGTATGGAGCAATCGTGGATGCACGCTTATACACGCGAATGGGACGACGATTTTCTGTTTTTTTAGCACGCTCTATAGCTTTATTTAAGCCATTATCTATATACGGTGGTTTTTTTAATGAACGCATTCCTAACCCCTATCTTTTCTTCTGACGACGACGCACAATCATTGATTGCGTACGCTTATTCTTTCTCGTGCGATACCCTTTAGTGGGTGTACCTTTAGGTGTCACTGGATGGCGACCTCCCGAAGTACGACCTTCACCACCACCGTGTGGGTGATCCACAGGGTTCATCGCCACACCACGAACGGTTGGACGGCGATTTAAATGGCGAACACGACCGGCCTTACCCAAGACTTGTAGGCTGTGCTCATCATTGCTCACTTGACCAATGGTTGCTCGACAGCTCACCAACACCTTTCGGGTTTCTCCCGATCGCAATCTTAACAAGGCATATTTACTTTCCTTGTCAATCAACTCTACGCTGGTTCCAGCACTACGTGCCAACTGTGCACCACGGCCAGGGAATAATTCCACACCATGAATGGTGGTCCCATAAGGCAGCGCACTCAAAGGCAAACAATTTCCCAATTCAATTGGGGCTTTTTCACCAGACTCTACAGTATCACCAACTTTCAACCCCTTAGGGGCTAGAATATAACGACGTTCTCCATCGCGATAGACCAACAATGCAATATAGGCAGTGCGGTTGGGATCATATTCGATGCGTTCTACACGAGCGGGGATCCCATCTTTATTTCGTTTAAAGTCAATGACGCGATACAAACGCTTGTGCCCACCCCCTTGGTGACGCACTGTAATGCGACCGGCATTGTTGCGCCCAGCTCTTTTTTTCTTGGGCTCGGTTAAGGGCGCCCAAGGACGACCCTTATACAATTCCTTACTCTTCACTAGTGCGGTAAAACGCTGTCCAGCTGAAGTGGGTTTGCTTTTTACAATGGCCATAATTAACTCTCTTCTTGCAATACCAATTGGTTATACTGAATATCTGATCCTGGCGCCAAGGTGACGTAGGCTTTTTTCCAAGCAGTCTTTGTGCCCAAGCGACCACGAAAACGCTTTTGCTTGGCGTGGGTATTCAAGGTCCGTACGGATTTTACTTCCACACTAAACAAATGGCTCACCGCCTTGGCAATCTGTGCCTTAGTAGCTTCCCGAATCACCCAAAACGTGTAGGTGGAACCCTTATCGGCCAAAAGGAAAGTCTTTTCGGTTTCATGGGGTTTTCTCAATACCCGATACAATTCAACTGACATACTCATGAAAAACGCTCCTGAAGTTGCTCCATAGATCTGGCGGTGATGATCACCTTTTCAGCCATGACTAAAGAAAGTGGATCCAAGGATAGGGCATCGCTCAAATACACATTGGGCAAGTTGCGAATGGATAAATAAAAAGACTCTGAGATATTATCACTCACCAATAGCAACGCTCCACGCCCCAACCAAGGGGAAAGCATAGCTATCGCTTCTTTGGTTTTTGGGGCTTCAAATTCAAAACCTTCGACCACGACACATTGTTCACGACGAATCAATTCAGAAAGCAAGCTGACCATAGCGCCTCGATACATTTTTCGATTCACTTTTTGGCTGTAATCTCTAGGCACTGCCGCAAAGGTTTTACCTCCGCCAACCCAAATCGGACTTTTGACCGACCCGGCACGAGCACGGCCAGTGCCTTTTTGTCGCCAAGGTTTAGCCGTACTGCCTGTAACCATTCCACGGCTCTTTTGTGCTTTGGTGCCTTGACGTGCAGCATTGCGATACGCCACAACGACCTGATGGACCAAAGAAGGGTTAAAGGTTTGATCGAAAATCTCAGCATTCAATGTCAACTGACTTAAGACTTTTTGATCGCGGATATTGGTGACAGATACATTCACACTCATACTTCTCTCGCTTTTCTCTTAGAGGGACGAATAACCACATAGCCACCGGGGGCTCCAGGAATAGCTCCCTTAACCACCAACAGGCGCTTTTCTAGATCTACTTTCAATAAAGACAGATTCAAGGTAGAGCGACGGACACTACCCATGTGACCGGCCATCTTTTTATTTTTAAAGACGCGACCCGGAGTCTGATTCTGACCGGTAGAACCTGGAACACGATGAGATAATGAATTCCCGTGTGTGGCATCTTGAGTACGGAAATTATGACGCTTGACTGTTCCCGCAAAACCTTTCCCTTTGCTCACCCCTTGGATATCTAAAGAAGCCACCTCTGACCACTCATTCAAGTCTAAGGCTTGGCCCAGTGAAAACGCTTCAGTGGACTCTACCGTAAACTCATGCAAATACTCAGCAGGCTCCACACCAGCAGCAGCAAAATGCCCTCGCTCAGGACGAGTCAAGAGTGCATTGCGCCTCTTACCCATAGCCACTTGAACGGCTGAATAACCTTCCCGTTCAGGGGTTTTAAGCTGTGTAACCACATGCTCCGGAACTTCAATGACTGTCACTGCATGGACTTTGCCATTTCCATCAGGGAAACTCGTCATTCCACATTTTTTTCCAATTAAGCCAACCGCAGGCATCACGAACCTCTTTATCTTTCTTCATCCAGTAGGGCAATTTTTACATCCACCCCGGAAGCCAAATCCAAGCGCATCAGCGCATCTACCGTTTTTTCTGTGGGATGCACGATCTCAATCAAACGCTTGTGCGTACGAATTTCATATTGATCGCGAGCATCTTTATTCACGTGAGGCGAAATCAACACCGTCATCTTTTCTATTTTCGTGGGCAAAGGAATAGGCCCCACCAACAATGCACCCGTTCTCTTTGCGGTTTCAGTAATTTCACGAACTGACTGATCAATGACACGATGGTCATAAGACTTGAGTCGGATGCGAATTCGCTGACGCTTTTTATCTAATACTGCCATAACCTCATTCCTACTCGATGATCTCAACCACCACACCGGCACCTACGGTACGTCCACCTTCA
>CAYGKN010000035.1:0-14564 GCA_964350565.1 uncultured Gammaproteobacteria bacterium | reverse complement strand
CACTTAGGTTAAATTACCCCAGCATGCTTGTCACACAGCTTTGCCGAAAGGACACACTTCACCGCACCCAGCCTAACTGAGAGCGCGTTCAGTATACTAATGTTAAGTTGCGATGTCGACAAAGGATTTTGATAACTCACAGCAGCCTCTCAAATTTGGTACCCACCGATTATTCTACACAAAAAAAGACACACATTGTCAAATCAAGCCATCACTTCTGTAGAACGACCAGACGGTCCGAAATTTTCTCTAGACCCCCCTGTCTCGCCACGGCAAGGGGCATTTAAGAAATAAGAAAAAGCTGATGTGAAAATTTATTGGGACAGCCTTGGGGGAAGGGTCTGATCAGGGATTCCCGCCTTCGCGGGAATGACAAGCCGCGCGGGAATGACAAGCCGCGCGGGAATGACAAGCCGCGCGGGAATGACAAGCCACGCAGGAATGACAAGCCGCCATCGTCACGTTATGCATCAAAGCCGCAATGGTCATCGGTCCCACGCCTTTGGGTACGGGAGTGATGGCTTTCACGCGCGCTTGTATCAGAGCCGTATTGAGATCTCCACACACTTGACCATTGGGCAGTCGATGAATTCCCACATCAACCACCGTTGCCTGAGGCGAAAAATCTGCTGGTTGCAGCACTTCCCGAGTACCCGTGGCCACGATCACGAGCTCAGCCTCCTGAGTATAATCCCTAAGTGCTTTGGTTTGACTATGACAAATACTCACACTGGCACCAGCATTGAGCAAAGACAGTGCCATGGGACGACCCACCAATGTGGAGGCACCCACCACCACTGCACGGGTACCCACCAACGGCACCTGATAAGCCTCAAGCAAATGCATCACTCCTGCAGGCGTGCAGGGAGTTAAGCCTGCTCTTCTGGCACACAGTGCCCCTAAGTTCATCGAGTGCAATCCATCAACATCTTTTTTGGGATCAATGGCCAATAAGAAAATCTCCGGATCTAGTGCTTCAGGCAATGGGAGCTGCAACAAAATACCATCGACGGTGGAATCGGCATTGAGCGAATCCATAAGTGCCAATAATTCTTCTTTAGAACACTGCGCATACTGGTGCAATGTGGTCTGGATCCCAATCTTTTTGGCTACACGCTGTTTGTGGTGCACATAAATCTCGGAAGGCGCATGTTGGCCGACCAAAATCACTGCCAAATGGGGAGGAGTGTCGTGCTTGGCGACTTCAGACTGGGTGGCCTGCAGCCATCGAGCGGCGACCTCTTGTCCAGATAGTAATATGCCCACTTGTCACCTGATTGCTACCACAATGTGCGTTGAGATTGTCGATGCGCACGTCTGCCAAACAAATATCCCACAAAAAAACCGACCAATACTACCAGTGCACCCACCAAAAACCAGTTGCGCTGCTCACTTTGAATAAGCTGCTCATGCTTATATTGAAGCTGATTGAGTTTCTGTGCTATTTGCTTGGCAGTATCCACAGGGATATCTTCTGAACGCGATATGACGGGTACATCTGCCAAAGCATCACTGTTCACCGGCGCCATATCTCCAATGCGAACCCAACCTTCATCCCCATCCTTAAAACGCATTAATACGTTACCTAAGCGGACACTCAATTCTTCTCCCACTTCTCCCGGATTCAAGTGCCTTAAAACTAGAGACGAAGCTTGTGGAGTGAGATGCAGCTCAGAAGGATGAGAAACCACCCAATCTGTTGCCCACACAGGCAACATAAAAATAAACAGTAATAAGGCTCTTAACATATTAATAACGATAATGCTCCGGTTTATAAGGCCCTTTGGGATCAAGATTTAAATACTGGGCTTGCTCTTGAGAAAGAGCCGTCAGTTTCGCCCCAATTTTTGCTAAGTGCAAACGAGCCACTTCTTCATCCAATGTTTTGGGTAAGGTATACACGCGATTTTCATACCTATCTCCGCGCTCCCACAACTCGATTTGCGCCAAAACTTGATTGGTAAAAGAAGCCGACATCACAAAACTGGAGTGCCCCGTAGCACAACCCAAGTTCACCAAACGCCCCTGAGCCAATAAAATGAGTCTCTTGCCATCAGGAAAAATAATTTCATCTACCTGAGGTTTCACCGCCTCCCAAGGATAATCTTTCAAAGAAGCCACATCGATCTCTGAATCGAAGTGCCCGATGTTACACACAATAGCCCGATGTTTCATGGCGTTCATGTGTGCATGGGTAATCACCCCGACATTGCCTGTAGCCGTAATAGCAATATCCACTTGACTGGCTATTTCATCCATATTCACCACACGATATCCTTCCATCGCTGCTTGCAATGCACAAATGGGATCAATTTCTGTGACCCAAACAGTAGCACCCATGCCACGCAAAGCTTGAGCGCAACCCTTACCCACATCGCCATAACCCAGAACGACTGCGATTTTACCTGCAATCATAACATCTGTAGCACGCTTTAAACCATCGATCAGAGACTCACGACAACCGTATAGATTATCAAACTTCGATTTGGTCACAGAATCATTGACGTTGATGGCAGGTACTTTCAATGTCCCTTGTTTTGCCATTTCATACAGTCGATGTACCCCTGTGGTGGTTTCCTCAGAGAGCCCTTTCACATCCTCCAAATACTGAGGCGTTTTTTCATGCATTCGGATCGTTAAATCGCCACCATCATCTAAAATGAGATTGGGTCGCCAACCGTCTGGTCCTTCGATGGTTTGATCGATACACCACCAAAATTCTTCTTCCGTCTCGCCTTTCCAAGCAAACACAGGAACCCCGACCAAAGCGATTGCTGCCGCCGCTTCGTCTTGAGTCGAAAAAATATTACAAGATGACCAACGCACACTGGCCCCTAAGGCAATTAAGGTTTCAATAAGCACTGCAGTTTGAACCGTCATATGTAGACAACCCGCAATACGTGCGCCTTTAAGAGGCTGACTTGCCCCATAACGCTCACGTAAAGCCATTAATCCTGGCATTTCCGTCTCTGCCAATTCAATTTCTCGTCGACCCTGTGCCGCTAGAGAAAGATCTCGCACTTTAAAATCTTCTGCCAGTGCCTTTTCTGCTGTCATATGCATATCACCCTCACTCCAATCCAGCTTCTGCCCTTAAGATCTCAGCCTTGTCTACTTTTTCCCAAGGAAGTTCTACATCTTCTCGGCCAAAATGCCCATATGCAGCCGTTTTTGCATAAATAGGCTGTAATAAGTCGAGCATAGCAATGATCCCATAGGGGCGCAAATCGAAGTGCTGATGAATCAATGAAATCATCTTAGACTCAGAAATTTTACCGGTTCCAAAAGTTTCGATGCTAATGGAGGTGGGCTCCGCCACGCCAATGGCATAAGACACTTGAATCTCTAAGCGATCAGCTAGGCCCGCCGCCACCAAATTCTTCGCCACATAACGCATGGCATACGCACCAGAGCGATCCACTTTGGAAGGATCTTTACCCGAGAAACATCCACCACCATGACGTGCAAAACCACCATAAGTATCGACAATGATCTTACGACCGGTGATCCCACAATCCCCCAAAGGTCCACCAATCACAAAACGACCCGTGGGATTCACAAATAATTTCGTATCCTTGTGTATCCACTCTGCAGGGATCACTGGTTTGATGATCTCTTCTATCACCGCTTCTTTTAAATCTTCATAACGAATATCTTCAGCGTGCTGAGTCGATAAGACAATGGCATCGACTCTTGCGGGCTTGCCATCAATATATACCAAAGTGACCTGACTTTTGGCATCAGGACGCAACCAAGGCAAACGACCATTGTTTCTCAACAGAGCTTGGCGGGCCATGAGACGATGAGCATAAGTAATCGGCGCTGGCATATACACCGCCGTTTCATTGCTGGCATAGCCAAACATCAACCCTTGATCTCCCGCCCCTTGAGCCAAGGCTTCCGCTCTGTCTACACCCATCGCAATATCGCTGGACTGCTTTCCAATGGCAGACATCACCGCACAAGATTCCCAATCAAACCCCATCTCAGAGCTGCAATACCCAATATCACGCACCGTCTCTCGCACAATGGCTTCGATATCCACCCACGCCTGAGTAGAAATTTCTCCCCCGACCAACACCATACCCGTTTTCACAAAAGTCTCACAGGCCACCCTGGCATGCTTATCTTGCTCCAATAGCGCATCGAGAATGCGATCCGAGATTTGATCAGCGATTTTATCCGGATGCCCTACCGACACGGACTCCGAAGTAAATTGATAAAATTCTTGCATAGGTCTACTCATCGTAAAGATAACCCCCAAAATAACCCAGGCAATCTGTGAATGCAATCGCTCTATCATCCTCCCCTCCCTATTGGGGGTGACAGCACCACAATTATGTGTTATTTTTAAACAATGAAAATTTCACCTCCCCAAACGCTTCCCCCTGCGAGCCTGCGCTTTACTCATCGCTCTAGGCTTTGGGAAATCAAACCCTTATACTTTCTTCTCCCCTACATTCTTGCCACCACATTCTCTCTTTTGGTCTTTACCCTCCTTTGGGCTGGCTCTCACCTATTTTTTACCCCCATTCTCGCACTGATCATCACTGTACCCCTTTCTACACTATTGCTGCTGAGAGTATTGAAATCATTACAATGCCTCTATATCGGTCATAAGACTCTGAAAGCCAGTGTGGATTTCATCACCATTGCCACAGCCACAGCACTGTCACTAAGCATCATATACCCGATGCTAAAACCACTGCTCCATCAGTTTGCGCCCTTTGCCCATTATCCAATTTTTACCAAATTGTTGTTTGTTTCTTTACTTGTTTACGTCTGTTACCGCATCGTGCATGAAATCCTCCGAGGAGGTTTTAAATTAAAATACGGACACACCAATGCCGACGGATATTGCTACTACTTGAACGAAGAAGAGGTTAAATCTCATATCACAAAATTGGCAGAAGCACTCAAACCCGATGAGGGCTCAAACGACAATTTGATCGATGTCATAACCAACACCATCGAGCTGATTCGTTCTAAGCGCATCGAATTCAATAAAAAAACCTCTCTTTTTCAGCCGTGTATACGGCAAGGACGCCGATATTGGAAAGACTTATTCCTGATGCTATTCAGAGCAAAAACCAGTGATGCACAAACCGTAATTCCCACGTACTTATATGCCATTTCACAATTCAAAACAGATAGGAAAAACATCCCAAACCCATCCCCAGAGACCCACACTTTTTACTCCCTATGCCAAAAAGCCAATCAATGTTGGTTCACTCCATCAGCAAAGTTACATTCAAAACTCAACACAAAGCTTCTGAGTGGAAAAACAATTATCAATCTAGAAGATTTGACCTACTCGGTTTAACTGGCTCCTCCACTCCCGCTGCAACCGCTCCTGTTAGCAATAAGGCATAAGCGGCAAGCATCAACCCTGCACAACAATGCCCCATACTCGAGAGATGGCTGAAAGACAACATCAGCACGCCAGCCGTATTGCCACAAGCCAGACTACAAAGAAATGCCAATCCCCAAAGGCTCCCCCCCAGCGCCATGCTAAAAAACCACAGTGTTCCAGAGGATTGATCTGAATGCGCACTTTGCATCACACGCTTTTGACGCCAGGTATTGAGTAATAACACCAAACAAGAAAATGCCATCATGCCTAAAGCCAACAATGGAGAAGGAGAGAAATGACACAAAGGCATCAATGCCCCTGAGGCCAGCAATACGGCAAAGCCATTATAACCCAGTGACCACACCAGATTTTCTTTTTCTCCTTCGAGCATCTGCTTCACTAATTTTTTCACAGCAGGCCATTGAGAGATGTGATCTATGGCAATGTCGGCCTTCTGCCTTAACAGCGAATGCTTCCCCACACTCACGGTGATGAGACGAGGATCCTCCATTGAGAAAATTTTTTCATCATTATCCCCATCACCAAAATACAACACTGTTTGATTGGGATTTTTTCTAAGAAAATCTTCAATTTTTTCTTTTTTTTCCATGGCCGTTAACCTGGAGTAAATACTGATCTCAGAGCTTTCGCCCCCATCACTGCCGGTTAACACGGTCAAGGGAGTTTCATCTCGCCAGCTGAGATCCCATTGCTCTGCAAACTCTAAAGTCGCCAGACATTTTTTCCCGTGATAAAATTTATTTCTAATGAGTCGATAATCTCCTGAGATCAACCCTTGACCCGGCATTCTCTTCACCTCCACTGACTCTTTCGCTGGCACAAGTTTCGCAATGGCCATAGCGATGGGATGACAATCATCTTTTACCAGACTTCCGAGAATGGATAGCTCGTCCGCTTTCAATACTTCTAAGCCTTTAGTGAGTTCCGGCATGGTCAATGTCCCCGTTTTATCCGAAAAAATATGACTCACTTTAGAGAGTACTGACAACTTCTCCACACGATGCAAATCGATTCCCTGTGGATGGCCTACGGATTGCGCCGCACTTCTCATCAACGGTTGTGCGAGCGTCATACTACAAGGACAGGCAGCAACCAACACCGCAATAGCATGCATCAATGCCTGAAGCCACGCACCTGACCAACAACCCCAAGCGAAAAAAGAAAGTACCGCAACCACCAATACGCCTACCCCAAAGTAGCGTAACAGTGGCATGGGATATTCTTTAACTGCATGCAACGTTCTCAAGGCTTGGTATCGTTGAAATAATCCACTCTCTTGAGAAGACTTTTCACTCCGCATGGAAAAAGAAGCCTTCACTGCATCACCTTGATAGACGGCCTCTCCCAGATTTATAACCTTTTCTTCTGGAGCAAAATCACCATTTTGTGGCCAGTGAAACACCACACCCGCAGTTTCTGCCACCCCATCAGCAGGAATATTATCCCCTGCATTTAATGCTATTTTTTCATTTTCTTTACAATATTTTTCAGGCAATCGATGGGCATATTCAGACAAGGAATGTGTGCTTCCCATCAAGGTTTTTTTCACTGACCATTGCACATAACCCCCGATTTTCTGTAACAACAACATCAACAATGGCATACTCAAATGCAGCACGTTTATGCTGCTAAAACATCCAGCAATGGCTAGCCCTAGATTGGTCCATGTCATCAGCACCAGACTTATTCCCAAAAAGGCGCTCATGCCCACCTGCCCTGCTTCCAATTCATGCTTGGCTTTCATCAATAACTCTCTGGCACTGAGTAAAGCAATGCTTCCTGCAACGATGGAGAGTATTAACCCCACCCACCCATTCAAAGATAACCAATGCATCCATTCTATACTCAGAAAAAAAACGGCGCTCATCGCTAATATCACATTCGGCAAATGGGAAAATTGCGCGACCCGAAAACCTATCTGTTCAATCGCCTCCATGGCGCTTTCTGCTTGATCATCGGGCACCCAAATCCATTGGAAATCCACAAAATGAGCCTGTGGACAGACAGTCAATATCGTATGTTGACAAGAGGCGACACACATCACCCCGGGAAGGTATAACAGTGTCATCTCCCCTCCAAACTTTTAACCACTTGCGCACGCATACCTTGAGAGATTAACGCTTGCTGGCAGATATAAGCGGCCTTACTCGAAGAAAACCTGAGAAATAATGTACTGCCTGTACCACTCATGCGTACCGCTCCCCATGGTTTCAGTGATTCTAACAATACAGAAAGTCTCGGTTCGATTGTACACGCCGCATCGAGGCAGTCGTTCTGTCCTGTTCCCTCTAATGTTTTAGGGTGAGGCGCTGTTCTGCTCACGCCGGCACGAAAAACATTGCGAGTAGAGAGTGAGAATTCTGGAAAAATGAGGACGAATATCCTTGGGATATTGGGCAAGGGAGACAATATTTCCCCAATCCCCTCAGCCCAAGCACAAGCATAGGGAGAGAGGAAAAAAGGAATGTCTGCACCCAAGGATAATCCCATTTCTGCCAACTGTTGTTGAGACAGCCCACAATGCCACAACGCATTGAGCGCCAATAACGTCTCGGCGGCATCTGAACTACCTCCGCCCAGCCCTGCCCCTTGAGGGATGTGCTTTTCTAGACGGATATGTATCCCTGTTTTTTTTCGGCGGTTGGGGAAAAGGATTTTAGCGGCTTGATAAACGAGATTTTCTTCACAGTTTCCCTCCATGCCATGGACATCGAGAACGATGTCTTCACCGCCCGTGCGAAAAAATAATTGATCGGCCAAGTGGATCCGCTGAAATACCGTTTGCAGCAGGTGGTATCCATCTTTTCTTTTTCCTGTGACATGCAAAAACCCATTGATTTTAGCGAATGCCAAGCGCGCTAGAAATGCCATTGTTTTACACTCAGTTGAATAAGCCAACCCTCTGGACTTTTGAGAATGAGCCGCTTGGGCACCCAATGATTGTTCACACATTGATAATGAGAGAAATAAACCTCCCAGCCATGGTAGGATACATGAGCCAGCGCTCCATCAGCGCTGCGAGATCGCACCTGAGTATCCTCGTTTGCTACTCCCTGCAACCAATGAGCAAGAGCGGTGAATGGCAAATAAAAATTATAATGATCTTTTAGTAATGCTTCGGGTACATGGCTTCGATATAAACGATTCTTGATGTGCAACACCGCATGCCCATTTTTCACAGACAGCTCGGCATCATTCGCACCCATGGGAGTAAGCAGGTATAAGTGACGTTCTCGACGTTGGGGATTTTCTTGCCAATGCAATTTAGCAGAATAGACGGATTGTTGATATCGAACACTGACCCAGAGTTGGACCACCCAAGGATGAGCAGCAACTGAAGTCTGACAAGAAGGCGGCGGCATGGATAAAGGCACATGACGCGAAAAGTCACAGCCTGCCAATACAGACAATAATCCTACCCAACACACTACGTACTTCATGCCATATTTATGGCATACTATAGGAATGATGTCCACTTCCCTACCTACAGATTTTGTCGCTTGCGGTTTGAGTTTTCGCCAAGCTCCTCTGTCACTTCGAGAGCAGTTTTCCCTCTCCGAAGGGTTAATTTTTAAGGTATTAGAGCGCCTCAAACAATCGGGCGTACCAGAAGCCTTGCTACTAAGTACCTGTAACCGAACGGAAATTTACGCTAGCCGCACTCAGCCTGAAGTGTTGCTGAATTGCCTGGCCGAAGAAAAATCCATTTCAATGGAAGAGATTAGGCCTTATATTCACACCTGTCGTGATGAGTACGCCATACGCCACTTGATGCGTTTGGCTTTAGGACTAGACTCCATGGCTCAGGGAGAATCTCAGATCTTCTCCCAGATCAAACAAGCGGCTAGCATTGCCAAAGATACCCAAATGCTAGGATCTGAATTACAGCCTTTGCTGCAATATTTATTTGCCATGAATAAGGTTGTGCGCACCCAGTCAAAAATCAATACCACACCGATTTCCATCTCTTATATTGCCATCAAGTTGGCCAAACAAATCTTTGCACATCTCGAAGAAAAAAAGGTGTTACTCATTGGGGCTGGAGATACGGTGCGCTTGCTGTTGCGCTATTTGCGTAAAGAAGGGGTGAGTCAGTGCTATTTGGCCAATCGCACCAAGGCCAATGCCCGTCACTTGGCCAATGAATATCATGCTCAAACTCTCTCTCTGAGCGACATTCCTTTTTATTTGCCTCAAATGGATATGGTAATTTCTGCAACAGCCAGCCCCTTACCCATCATTGGCAAGGGCATGGTCGAGCGTGCCCAACAGCAACGTCGTCATAAACCGTTTTTTATGCTGGATTTGGCCGTACCTCGGGATATTGAAGCAGAAGTCGCAAATTGTAGTGATGTATATCTCTACACTGTCGATGACTTGGGGCAATTGGTGCAAAACTATCGACACAGCCGTCAACATGCCATTGACCTCGCAGAAGATTTGGTACAACAGCATGTGGCGGATTACCTGTGTTGGCGACAATCCACCACTGCCGTAGATTTAATCAAACAATATCGCACCCGGGCACAAGCCGATCGCACACGTTTACTCGAAAAAGCCAAGCGACAATTAGCGCGTGGTGAAGATCCTGCATTGCTCTTAGAACGGTTCAGCCACCAGCTCACCAATCAACTCACACACCCTTTTTCACATCAATTGCATGAAGCAGGATACCATGGACAGCTGCAACATTTGGCTTGTGCACGCTATTTATTGGATTTAGAAGGAGAAAAAGAAGAGATTATGTCGTAAGGCGCTTTTTCTTCTTTAAATATTTGCTATGATGTGAAAGCAAGCTTTTATAAGGAGAAACACATGAAAGCAAAAAAACCGGCTGCAAAAGCCACGCCCCCCAAGAAGGCCGCTCCTAAGGTGAATACTTCTGCACTCAAAGAAAAATTGACAAAAACACAAATCGTTTCTTTGATTGCTGAAGAGACGGGTTTAACTCGTAATGAAGTGAAAGCCGTATTCACGAGCGCGCGTCAATTGTGCGATCGTTCCTTGAAAAAGGGCAGCGCAGGGGAGTTCACCTGGCCAGAAGCGGGCTTCAAATTGGTGCGTTACCGGAAAAAAGCCACCAAAAAACGCATGGGTCGCAACCCTGCCACTGGCGAAGCTGTCGTAATTGCCGCCAAACCTGCTAGAGATGTGCTCAAAGGGCGCATTCTCAAAAACCTCAAAGAAGTATTGGGTTAAATCATTTGCCAGCGATCACTTGGTTTGCTGGCTTTTTTCTGCATTCTCATCGACCTGATTCGTGCACGCTACGTAAAGGGCAAACACTCCAATGACCGAAATCGTCAAGCAGAGTAAATCCAACCCATGTGGGCCAAAATGCAGTAGATCATTGAGGCCCTGAAGCCATTGAAACGCGCCTTCAGAATGAGCGCCAAAACCATAAGCCAAGACGGTCGAGAGCGCTACTAAAATCCCGCCCCCACCATAGCACCAATTCCCAAATTCAGATTTTTTTGCCTTTTCTCTTTCATGAATGAATTGCATCACCAGTAAAAACAAGGCAAATCCTGCAAAAATCAAGCTCAAGATTTCTAAACCATAGCTACTCGTCCCTAAGCTGTTCGCGAAGGATTTCATAAAACCAAACGTTTCCGGGTAGGCTGCAGTGTAAGCAAAAAACACTCCGATACCAAACACACCTGCTTCCAGACTCGCGCTCATCCAACCCATACCGTTCCCCATTTACAAAACCCTATTATCATTATCTATACCCACAATGACAAGTACAGAAAAAATGAGTGTGGGATGTCGGGAGTGTCGGCAAAATAGCAAGTAAACCGTTTACACAACGCCCCAAAAAAAGTGCCTTTATATAAAAGTTATGTAAATTTTAGGAAAAAAAACCAAGTCGTCAAACAGAATCCATTTCCCAGTGTTCCAAGAGCTCCAATTCTTTGAGCCATTGAGAGAAGTACTGAGCGATGTCTGCAGCATCTGCGGCCGTATCGGCTTCGATACGCGCAACCAGATAGGGCGAAGTATTAGAAGCCCGCAAGAGCCCAAATCCGCGCTCAGATTCGAGTCGCAACCCATCGATCGTATTGATATAAAATGACGCTTCTAGAGCTTGGGCTTTTTGAATCATCGAGCGAACGATATCGAATTTCTCTGCGTCTGAAACGGGTATTTTTACCTCAGCGGTACGATAGCTTTGCGGCAACTGCTGGGTCGCTTTGTGTAAAGGAGAGGCGCGATTAGAACACCATTCTAAAATCCTAGCGCCTGCGTAGACTCCATCATCAAAACCAAACCAGCGATCGGAAAAAAATAAATGCCCGCTCATCTCTCCACCAAAACAAGCTTGTGTCTCTTTCATGATATTTTTCACGAAAGCGTGTCCAGTGGGAGACAGCACGGGTTGACCGCCTGCACTCTCAATACTGTGCTTGACCATGCGTGCGCATTTGACATCAAAGATCACCGATTGTTTCGGGCGTTCTCGCAGAATTTCTGGGATGAGTAACACCATGAGTTCATCGGGCCAGATGATGCTGCCTTGATCATCGACGAGTGCGATGCGATCCCCATCTCCATCCAGGGCCAAGCCCAAATCGGCCCCATGCCCCAACACGGTTTCTTGCAATTCCAAGAGATTTTCTGGCCGACTGGGATCGGGGTGATGATGAGGAAAGCGCCCATCGATTTCTGTATGCAGGGGAATGACTTCACATCCCAATTGTTCATACAGGGAGGGCAACAGTGCTCCGCCGGCAGCGCCATTTCCACAATCGACCACCACTTTCAACGGACGTGAAAGGTGGATCTCTTCTCGCACTGCTTTTTGGTAGGCCGCTATCATCTCGTTTTGGAGTTGATACTGACCTTGGTGAGGGGCATCGACAACCGTCGCATTTTCCATCTCCAGACGCAATGCTTGGAGATCGTCCCCAAAAAACGTATTGCCATTGAGAATGATTTTAATGCCATTGTCCTCTCGAGGATTATGGCTACCGGTAATCATCACTGCATGGGGCAACTCCAAAGTACAGCGTGCAAAATACAACACCGGCGTGGCACACAGGCCAATGTCAATGACATCCACACCACTGGCATTAAAGCCGGCAACCATGGCATCTCGCAGCGCTGGTGAAGACAGTCGACCATCAAAGCCTAAAACGATTGCTTTTGTGCCTTCCATGTTCCGGGCCAGCCCACGGGCAATGGCTTCAACAACGTTGGGGGTAAGTTGCTGCTCATGCCCGCGAATGTCATAAGCCCGAAAAATACTGGGATCGATGGAAAATGACATCAATGCCGACCTGTAGACCCAAAGCCCCCTTGACCGCGTGCGGTTTCGATAAACTCATCAACCACTTCAAACTGCACTTGAACCACGGGTAAAAAGACCATCTGCGCGATGCGTGCGCCGGGCTCGATACAAAAGGTTTCGTCACTGCGATTCCAGCAGGAAATGCTCAAAGGTCCTTGATAATCAGAGTCTATCAAGCCGACTAAGTTGCCAAGCACAATGCCTTGACGATGCCCCAGTCCTGAGCGTGGCAATAATGTGGCTGCCAATTGGGGATCGCCAATATAAATTGCCAACCCTGTGGGGATTAATGCCGTACCATTGGGCTCTAGAGTTAGGGGGGCATCCAGACAAGCGCGCAAATCCAGACCTGCAGAGCCTGGGGTGGCATATTCTGGCAAGGGAAATGCTTTCCCGAGACGCTCATCGAGAATTTTAACTTGTATGGCTTTTGGCATAAAAACGTTCTCCTAGAAAATGAATGATCTCACGGGCCAGCGAGGTTTTGGATTGTTTCTCAAAATCCACCGCCGCTCCCTCTTTATCTAAATACGTTAGCGCATTCTCTTCGACATGAAAACCGATGTGGGTATCCGCCACGTTATTGACCAAAATGGCATCTAACGCTTTCCGCTGGCATTTGTCTTTTGCTCCGACGAGGCAATCCCCGCCATATTCCGCGGCAAATCCAATACAAATCGGTCTTTGAGTACTACGAGAGGCAATCTTTGCGATGATATCGGGGTTGGGAATCAGCTCTAGATGCAGTTTATCTTGTTTGGGGGGCTTGCCCGTTAGAGGACATTCCACATGGTAATCGGCCACTGCTGCCGCTCCAATGAGCATATCTGCACGATTGGCCAAATGTTCCACCATGGCCAGCATGTCCTTGGTACTCACCACTTCGTGTTTGTGGACTCCACTGGGCGTGGGTAAAGGCACCGGACCGCTGACCAAATCCACATGTGCTCCTGCCAGCGCTGCGGCTTGTGCGAGTGCATAGCCCATTTTCCCACTACTGGGATTCGAGAGGTATCGTACAGCGTCTACATATTCTTGAGTGGGACCGGCGGTGATTAAAACGCGCTTATTTTTCCAGTGTGTGGAGGGATAGAGTGCCGCGAGAATATCCTCGACTTCTGCCATGCGTCCAGGCCCAACCTCTCCACAGGCTTGTGCACCATCGCCAGGAGGAATAATTATCACACCTCGGGCTTTTAGCGTATTCAAATGCTCTTGGACGATGGGTTGTTGCCACATCTGCTGATTCATTGCTGGAGCCAGAATCAGTGGCGCATTCGTCGCTAGCGCCACAGTACCCAATAAATCATCGGCTAACCCCAAAGCCAAACGCGCAATGGCATTCGCACTTGCAGGAGCGATACAAAAGCATTTGGCAAAGCGAGCCAGTTCAATATGACTCATGGCCGATTCCGCCTCAGTATCGAATAAACTGTGGCGCACCGGATGTCCTGAGAGTGCTTGTAGCGTCATTGCCGAGACGAATTGCTCTCCACCAGGAGAGAGAATGACGCGTACAGATTCACCCCGATCGCGCAGTCGACGCACCAATTCACAAGCTTTGTAAGCGGCAATACTGCCACTAATACCTATTAATATTCCTGACATGATCTTCACAGAAGTTTTTTTTATGATAACCTAGGAGGCAGGAGTTGTCATTCCCGCGCAACCTTGTCATTCCCGCGCAACCTTGTCATTCCCGCGAAAGCGGGAATCTCCCTCGCTCTAGCAAGACCCCCGCTTTCGCGGGGGTGACAAGCAAAGCGGGGGGTGACAAGCAAAGCGGGGGGTGACAAGCAAAGCGGGGGGGACAAAAAACAAAAAACTGGAGTCCACCAATGTCACGAGAAATATTTTGCCAAAAATATCAGAAAACCGCTGAGGGTCTTGAGTCGCCTC
>CAYGKN010000034.1:0-14949 GCA_964350565.1 uncultured Gammaproteobacteria bacterium | reverse complement strand
ATTCTCTGTCATCCCCGCGAAAGCGGGGATCTTCTCTAACTCAAGCAAGATCCCCGCTTTCGCGGGGATGACAAATCCCTCCCTTCTCATCTTCAATCATTTCGGCTAGATTAGAGGGATGATACTCCTCCCCGAATATATTAAAGATATTGATTATTCAAAATGCTACTTCCAGCATGGCCATGAATATTTAATCATCGACCCCACATTGACTCATCAATTGCTCACTGAATATGCCAGCAAGTTAAGCAAAGGCGATCGTTACTACCAGCAGGTTCATCGAGATTTAGGCACTGGTTTACTAACCATCAGTCATCACCAAGACTGGGAGGAGATGCATGAATGTTTCAAGACTTTTTTTAGCAGACGCGCCATCATGGAGTGGAAGTTAGAAGCTCAAATTATCGATTTTCTTCAAGCCCATCAAGATCAACCCCTGCCTCTGTTTTCCACCTGGATGCAATTATTCATCTCGCTCACCTTGACTTGGCTGACGGGAAAACCAGATGGCATTTCTACAACACGCGTACAACAATGGAGTAATGCTTGCAATGCCTACTATCAATCCCGGCATTTCGGTGAGGCACTATGGTTAAAACTTCAAGCTCGATGGTATCGACGAATGCTTTTGCATGAGTTAAAGACCGTACAACCCACTCCAAAGAGCCTGATGGGGAAGTATCTAACCCTTTATCAAGCCTTGAATTTTTTAATCACTGGCATTGAATCCACCACCACGCTACTGGGTTTTGCGCTACTGATGCTCGAAAAGCATCCTGAATATTGTCCTTTACTCGAACGTGCTGAAATTTCAAGCGAATGCTGGCTTCAAGAAACCCTTCGATGTTATCCCAGTGTGTGGCTCTTCTCCCGGCAATTGATGGAGCCAATCCCCGAATGGAAATTGCCTCAATACGCAACGCTGACATTTTGCCCCAGCGTACAACATCATCATCCTCAATACTGGCAAGAACCAAACAGATTCTTTCCAGAACGTTTTCAGAGCAAGATCATCAGAGGCTCCTATCTGCCCTTTGGCCTGGGCCCACGCAGCTGTATCGGACAAGTGCTCGCTCAATATCTTAGTCAAAGTGCCTTTGAGTGTCTATCGCAACACTATGAAGTCATTTGGGCGGCACCAGAAAGCCTAAAACCCCAAAAAGCCATGTTCTTGAGGTGGCAAGGCAATGAAATGGGAATGTGGAAACACAAAGCCGATTGTTAGTGAATTGTTTTTTATGAATTAACTTTTAAGGATTGCAATAAATGCGCATTTAGTTTACAATTAAACAATCAATTGAGAATTTGACAAGATGACACATCCCTCCATCCCCAGGCTCATAGAAGAAGCTAAGGGAGCATACAATGAACAAATCAATGAACAAATCAATAAAGCAATCAAAAGTTCTTCTGTTTCTCTGTTAAATGCCGCAGAGCAAGAAGGTATCTTTAGTGTAAATGAGCGGAACGATATAATGGGGAATTGTACTTATAAAGCGGTCATTGAAAGCGCACTAACAAAAAATACAACTACCAAGAATAAATTCTTTAATTTGATCTTGACGTTATCTACAGATCAAAAATCCCCTGAGAATCGTCAGCAGGGGCTTAATCATTTCTGGGGCCTAAAGCAGACATCCCCAGCAGTTTTCAAGGAACATTATGAAAGCGAGAAAATAAAAGCTTTTTTTTCAGCTACTGTCAGTCAATTATTCATGGAGCAAACAAACAGCGTGGATAAAGATACTGGCAAACGCCTCGAGAGCACTTTATCAATTCTTGAAGACTATTTTCTGTTGTTTGACTCTAACTCACAATTTAAAAAACAACAACTAGAAACACTATCAGGTCATTTTCGTCTGAAAATTTCAAAAGAAAACCGATTGAATCAACTTGAATCTATTATCAAATTTTTAAAAAAACATGATCTAGAAAATGCGACAAAAACCTTCTGCCAATCCTTTCAAACGAAATTTTTTCAACTGGAGGATGAGGATGAGGTTAAAGAAGAGTCGATAAAAAAAATAAGAGAAGAGATAAAATTTTTAATAAGTTATGATCTTCTTCCGTATTTTGTAAGTCAGAACGATTTCATCCAAAGGATCGTTTATTTAAACAGAGACGACCTTGATAGGTTACTTTCCATCTTTGATGAAGAAAAAATATGGAGTGTTTTTTTTCAAGAAACTCTGGAAAAATTCGCTTCTCTCAATTTGTCTCAAAAATACAATGGGTTACCAACGTCAACAAAGCCATTGATAGCAAAACATCTATCTCTAAATATCCCGAGCAATTTGTTGACTTGGGATATTTTTCGTTTTTTTTCTTGCTACTGCGACGATGCAACTTATCAAGAATTTCTTGAAAGAGAAACAGTAGAAAATAAACTTTCGAAACTAATCAAAAAACCAGAAAATTTAAGAAAAATCTCAAATGAAAAATTAAGCACCTTGTTAAGGTTTCTCATCGAAAAAAACTTAGTTCAAACACTTCAACCTTGGGAGCCCCAAGATATTGTTTTTTTTGAGAACGAATTAAAAGAAGAAGAAGAAAAAGAAAAAAAACAACTGCAAAAAATAGAAAAAACGATAAAGATTCCACACAACAACAACATAAATCTTGAAACATTCACAAAAATAGCCACAAAAAATGAAATGAAAAACTGCATGATGTATGTTTTAACAGAAATAAAAAACAAACAAAAACAGAATTCACTTGAAAATGCACTTTCTAATATATCGACACTTCAAGAATTTAAAATTTTGATCGAAGAAACGAAAACCCATATTCACTTAAAAGACTTCATCAAAACAACAGAAGACTTTTATTATTATTTTAATATTGATACAACCAATGATCTGCCCACTAACAAAAAATTTTCTAGCAACTGGTTAAACCTTCAGGAAGATAATGACGCAACAGATATACTCAGAGATTCTCATTTAAAATACCAAATCAATTATTGGGATTGCATATTTTCATCATCTTGCAGCGATACTAAAAAAAACGAACTGCACAAGATTTTCAACAGTAGACTAGAAAAACTGGCCATGATCCACCAATCTCTCAAAGCTTCTCTGTTATTTGGGATCACCGCTGCTGCTACAGGCGTCCTGCTTGCTATTATCGTGCAAGCAGCAACTCAGCAGATATTATTCAACAATCTTTTTTCAGCAGCCACCCTTCAAACATGCCTTATTGGTGGGTTAACCGGATTCTTCGCACTCGTTCTCGTTTCTTTCCTATTAAAAAAAGGATTGTCTTATTCTAAGCAGCACATTGATCAGAAAATTAATATTGAGCTTCCAAGCCATTAGCCGTTAACGATAAAACACGCTTTGCACAAGAAGCCAGAGCCTGGCTGTGTGTCACCAACACCATCGCAAATCCATAGCGCTGTTGACAATCCCACAGATGTTTTTGGACCTGTGCGGCGGTTTGAGGATCTAAATTTCCCGTCGGTTCATCGGCAAACAGAATCTGAGGATGGGCAATTAACGCCCGCCCCAGGGCCACACGCTGACGTTCTCCTCCAGAAAGTGCTCGAATGGGAGCAAAAAGACGAGATGACAATCCCAAAGCTTTCCCCATGGCAATAATCTCTTCTCGAGATTGTTCCCAAGAATACCCTTGCATCAATAAAGGCAACCCTATATTTTCAAAAGCACTTAATTCTGGCAGTAAATGATGTTGCTGATACACAAAACCCAATTTTGAACGACGAATCTCACAACACCTCTCTTCAGACATTTCTCGCCACGCCTGGCCTTGAAAATACACTTCTCCTGCACTGGGATAAGCGAGCCCTGCCAAAATCTGCAACCAAGTGGTTTTACCAATACCTGAAGCCCCCATGAGTGCTACAGAATCTCCAGCCTGCAAAGCAAAATGCAAATGAGAAAATAACCAAGTGGGCTCTCCCTCCTGGTTCGGATAACACTGCCCCACATCTATGGCTTCTAGCAATACTTCACTCATCGCGCAACGCCTGTGCGGGCATCACCTGACTGGCACGATAGGCCGGATAAAGGATGCTTAAAGCCACTGCACCCAAAGCGAATCCCACCACCATCCCCACATCCTGCCAATGCCACTGTGAAGGCAAATAATTCACCCAATAAATATCCCCTGAAAACCATTCCACCCCCAATAAATGCTGCAACGCATTGCTCCAAGAAGTGATATAAGTCGATACTACAATGCCTAAGAATGCACCGATGAGTGTCCCAAAGAGTCCACTTAAAAATCCCTGAATCAAAAAAATTCGCAAAATATCACGAGGCAATGCCCCTAAGGTTCTTAATATCGCAATGGCTGAACGCTTTTGAGTAATGGTGATCATCATGGCACAGCCCAAATTAAAAATCGCTAAAATCACAAACAAGGACAATAACAAACTCATCATATGCCGCTCCATGGCCATCGCAGAAAACAATTCATGATATTGCTCTTGCCAAGAAACCACCTGCCAACCCGTAGGCAGACGCTCACGCCACGCTTGTGCAATCTTTTCTGCTTGAAAAGGATCGTTTAAGCGCCACCACCAGGTTTTGTTCAAAGGACTGGCATGAAAAAACACTTTGGCATCTGTATGCGTCATCCACACCACACCACTCTCTGGTGAATAGGTCCTAATGCCCGTTAACACCCCCCCGACTCGAAAATTTTTATAACGCACCTTTTGCAAACCGCTGGGAGAAGGAATCAACACCGACACTTTATCTCCCACTTCTACCCCCAAACGCTGCGCCAAAGGCGCACTCAACCACAATCTAAACGGAAACTGCCCAAACCCCTCACGCATCAATTGTTTCGCATGAGTAGGAGATAACGTTTGCAAATCGGCACGACTCACCCCTAAAAGAGACGCAAATACCATGTGATGGGCATAGTTCAACACCCCAGATTGTTGAGACACTTCCACACCCACGCCCAAAGAAGAAGGTTCCATTACACCGGCCTCCCCCATCGACATCACCCTTAAATGAGGCACCTGAGAGAGAATATGTGATTGCATATGGCTGCGGAAACCATTCATCACCGACAAAACCACAATCAAAACACATACACTTAAGGCCAAACTGGTGACAGAAATCACCGACATAAAAGAAACTAAACGACTGTGGCGATCAGAGCGCCAATACCGGCAACCCAACCAAATCGAAAAATGCAAATGCACAAGCAACCCGACTATTACCTAAGGGCCAAGGACATGGGCCGTCTGCGACTCGAACGCAGGACCAACGGGTTAAAAGCCCGGTGCTCTACCAACTGAGCTAACGGCCCAAAAATCCATTATATATTCACTCTTCAATAAAATGCAAACCAAAATCCATAAAATTTTTAGAGGTTCCCAAGATAAATGGGCTCCTCCTCCATCATTTTCTGGGCCACATGCCCCAACGCCGCTCCGACTAAAATGCAAGCCAGAATCAACGCACCCGCAAAGGCATAAGCAGCATTCCCAAACGCCCACCCGGCAATAATGTCAAAAATAGTCTCCGTGGAAAATAAGGTCACAGTGCCGATCCCACCGAGCAGGGTTCCACCTAAGAATAATGGAGACCAAGAGAATTTAGGAACATCAGAGATCTCTCTAAGGAAAGTGTGAAATTTGGCTTTTTGTTTTAAATCCTCCCAATCGATGAGGTTTTTTAATTGAACAGGAATACCTTCCGCTTCTAAAATTTCATCATTAAGAGATCCTTCTTCTTGGACGAATTTTCGACCTAAATACATTGCTGCTCGTTGCTTCTGCTCAGCATTGACCCCATTCTTTAATACCAATTCAGCATAACTCCCAAGAATAGGGTCCAGCGCTTTATGAATGCAAATCACTCGAGAGAAATATTGGCCAGCCCTAAACAACGATTCTAGGATTTTACAAGCACTTTCATTGCCTAGTTCATTTAAGTAAGCAGCCAGTCCATAATGATATTGTGCAGCAAGGTATTCTTGCGCATAAGCCTTCTGCAAATAAGGAATTGCCGTGAATAAACCACGAGGATGTTGCCATGGAGCGTTCAGATACTGAGAAAGATGATAACGCCCCAATCCATACTGAATTTCTGGATCCTCATCTTCGCTCACATAAGATAAATACGCCCCCACTTCATCCGGAAAAGTAACTGCAGACGACAGAGGAGTGCTGACATCAAAAACCCCATCGTCTTCATCCTTCATGGGATCGGCAATGAGCCAGATTCGATATAAAATTTTTGCACTTACTGCCTTTAAAATAGCGGATTCATCTTGTTCCCAACCCTTTTTTGCTATGGAATAACAATAACATAATCTCTCAACCAGATCATCTGAGACATTTTCTTCTAGCTTCCGTCTAGCCTCTAAGAATACTTTTTCTAAGCGCAGTGGACTGATTTGAACAGCGTCTATATTTAACATATTATCCATTCCCTGATGTATCTTATAGTGTTACAACAGAATAGACAAAAGTCAATATGCTTCTTATTTGACTTCTTTTAAGTCTTTTTCTTAGCGGTCAACACAGCCAAATCTGTCGTCCCTCTTAATGGAAAAGACAAGTCTGGATGGCATTTATCCAATAAAAAACACAAGGCACGAAACAACGACTTATCCAGCCAGCGGTAGCCAGTGAATTGAGTATATTGAACATGCCAACCCACTTCGGCAGCATACTCCCACAGAGAATCAAAATCTTCCCACATTAACTCCTTGGCAATAGTTTCTTTAGCCACTACAGAGAAGCCTGAAGCCTCTAATACCTGCTCTAAGTGATGGGCATCATCTGGAACCGCCAGTGCTCCCATCATTTTTGTGGGGTACAAATAAGAAGCGCCCTTGAGCACACGGTCCTGGATATCCCGCAAATGGGCTTTGGTCGACGTAGTAATCGAAATCACACCACCAGGTTTTAAAACAGGCATCAGCTCATCGAGCAAGGCCTGCAAATCGACATAAGACAACACCAAATGTACCAGCACCACATCCACACTTCCGGCAGATAAGCGTTGACCCACATCCAAAGCCGATCCTTGAATGGCTTGAAAATCAGACACTTTTTTCGCTGAATAGGATAGCATTTGTGCAGAGAGATCATTGCCGATTAACTCTCCCACCTCAAACAATTCTCTGGCGCGCACAAAACTCTCTCCTGTACCCAATGCCACATCGAGCAGTCGGGAAACTTTTGCACGGGGACCTAATAACGCCACAAGCTGAGAAAAAGCCTTTTCTTGGGTGGAGGCAATCAACCCAAAAGGATCTTTATCATAAGTGCTGGCCATCACCTCATCGTAATAGTCAATAGTTAACATCTCTCTCTCATTTTTCTATTCTATCCTAACGATTTATAATGACATTGCAAGCCCAGGATCCTACATGTCAACATTTCCACCATCCACACCTCCAATTCTTGCCATTACCGGCAGCATTGGCTCTGGAAAATCTTTAGTATGCCAAATGCTGACATCCATGGGAGTGCGAGTCATCTCCCTAGACTCCATCGCCAAACAACTACTGGCTCACAATAGCCCCCTCTATCAAGAGACCTTATCTCACTTTGGTGTGAGCATTCAAGATCTTCAAGGAGCACTCGACAGACGGGCATTGCGTCAGATGATCAGCACGCAAAAAGAAGCCAAAAAATGGCTAGAAGCTCGCCTGCATCCTAAAATCCGAGAAGAACTCGTTCAGAGACTCTCCTCCCGCACCAACGCTCCTTACCAAGCGGTCGAAATCCCTCTACTCTTTGAACGCACTCCCAACGATCCCTGGCAACGCATCCTATGGATCTACAGTCCAGATCACTTAGCACTGCAACGTTCTGCCCAAAGAGATCAATGCTCCCTAGAAGAAGTCACCATGCTGCGATCTCAACAACCCAGCATCCGATGCTATGCACAACTGGCCGACGATTGCCTACTCAACCTTGGCAGCACCGCCCTACTAGAAGCCCAAGTCAAAGCACTGCATCAATATTATTTACTGTGGGATGGATAGCTTTTTTTCCTAAATACCCCCCTGTCGCGCTAAAGCGCGCCTTCCCCCCTGCCGGCGCTTCGCGCACGGCAAGGGGGATTTAAGAAATAAGAAAAAACCGATATAAAAATTTTAATGGGACAGCCCTGTCTTCCTCCACAACCCCAATTGACCTTCTACCCATTGTGCCTCTGCTCGGCGCAGAGGCAATCGTGACTCATAAAAACACCGTTCCCATTGCTGAGTCACCTGTTCCACATGCCTCATAGAATGGGCATAACGACCTGAGGCTTGCAGTTGATAATTTCCTGTCTCCAAAAGCTCCATGCTCGCAATACACCATCCTCCTCTACACAGTTTCTCATCAATTAGAGCAAACAATGCGGATAAGTCCCCAAAATAATTGCAAATCTCTCCCAAAACGATGCACTCCACTTGCCCTCTCCAAGCCGCCAATACTTCTAGTAACTCGCCTTGAATTAATTTCTCATAGCCGCCTTTTTTTCTGGCCACCATCAGCATCGCTCTTGATACATCAACCCCAAACCATTGCACACCAAAATCACTGAGCGCACGCTGCATCCCTCCCGTACCACAACCCAAGTCCAATACACGTTGAGCACTCACTCCATACGCATGACAAGCGACTCTAGCATATTCCCCTACACTCGCTCCTAAAGCTTGCATATGCGCATCGTAATAACTGGCATATTGATCAAACAAACGCTCGAGACAATCCAAAGGCACTTGAGAGAATGCTTGGCTCCCCTCCAAGGCACTCAATGCAAACTCTGCTTCTATCCCATATTCCTGCGATGACAAAGCCAGTTGATAATAATGGCGTGCACGGTCCCACACCTTACTCTGACGATAACAATGCCCCAAGTTCAATGCATGCTGCAATGCCTCTGGTTGGTTGGTATGCAAATACTCCAACTGGGCAATGGCTGCTTCCAATTGTCCCAAACGCATGAGAGAAGCCGCGAAATTCGCACGCACCTCCATGATGGGTGCCTCAGATTGCTCTAAGTAACGCTGGTAATGCTCGCAGGCCTCAATATCACGCCCCAATCGAGAAAAGACTTCAGCGAGTTGAGCGTGCCAATCAGCATGGATGGGAGGATTCGCTAATGCTTCGCGATAATCTCTCAAAGCTTCCAGATCATTCCCCAACTCAGCATGACAGGCTGCACAGGCTGCTAATACTTCTCCTGAGCACTCATCTGAACGTAGGATTTGATAATGTGCTAGAGCATCATCAAAGCGTTTTTCTTCAAAAGCAATTTGACCCAAATAGCGACGCGCGATTTGTCCTTCTGGACTCTGCTCTGCGAGACTCAAGACATTCGAGAATTGACGCTGTGCGGATTCTCTTTCTCCCTGACGAAAAAAATAGATGCCTGTATGCAGATGCACCACCCAATCTCCAGGCTCATACCGCAACGAGTGCGCAAATGCTTGCAATGCCAACACCTCATCACCACACTTTTGAGCCATCAATGCCAAATGATGCCAGTGACGTGCACTACTGGGATACTGCGCTACAATCTTCTGTAAATATTCTAGAGCCGAAGAGGCATTTTTTTCTAAATAAGCCCTATCTAGAGCAGCTTCTAGGGCTTCTAAGTCTGACTTAACCATACCATTCCCTATCAAAACTTCTTGACAACATAGTCCATTTCGTATTAGAACGGAAGTATCTGAATGTGAATAAGGCTGGAGAACCCCATGAACGATGCGCAGCACTATACCCCCAAAGTCTCAGTTCGAGGCATCATCATTTGGTCTCTCGTTGCCATTTTTTATTTCTATGAAAATGTTCTGCAAGTCTCTCCCGCAATCATGGTCCCAGAATTAATGGCTTCTTTCCACATCACCGCCAAAGAGCTTGGCCATCTTGCTGCTTTTTATTTCTACGCTTATGCCTCGATGCAAGTCCCTGTCGGCGTGCTCATCGACCGATTTGGCCCCAGAAAGCTGGCCACCGTGGCCATCCTTGCTTGCGCAGTCGGCTCTTATGTTTTCTCCCACGCTGATCAGCTAGGTATTGCAGAAATAGGTCGCACGCTCATTGGATTTGGATCTGCGTTTGCCGTTGTTAGTTGCATGAAGCTGGCCGCCAATTGGTTCCCCAGCGATCGTTTTACCTTCCTCACCGGACTAATGGTCACCATCGGGTTTTCTGGTGCCGTTGCTGGAGAAACTCCCCTGGCCTTATTAGTGAATCACATAGGCTGGCGGAGTACCTTATTTTGGATGGGTCATATCGGTTTAGCACTCACCGTACTCACCTGGCTCATTGTGCGAGATGCTCCTAAAAACAGTCCGAAAATCTCCAATGGCACTCATTTCAGTGACATCTGGAAAGGCTTGAAATTTATTTCTAAAAACCGACAAACTTGGTTGGTTATGCTTTATGGAGGGTTGATTTTTGCACCCACTTCTATTTTTGGCGCACTCTGGGGTGTACCTTTCCTCATGCGCGCCCATCACCTATCCAGACCCGAAGCAGCCACCATGATCTCTGCCTTTTACATGGGTTGGGTCATTGCAGGCCCAGCGGCTGGTCTTGCCTCTGATCTCATGAAACGTCGCAAACCTCTGATGTGGCTCTCTGCTGTGGGCACCTTCTGCACTATGTTGGCTCTTCTTTATTTGCCTTTTCATACGCATGCCCTACTCACCGGCTTGTCCTTTTCCTTTGGGATTTTCTCGACCGGTTTTCTGCCTTCCTTTTCGATTATTCGAGAAATCAGCCCTAGAGAAGCCACTGGTACAGCCATTGGTCTTATGAATATGTGCAACATGATCGGCGGTGCATTGGGACAACCACTGGTAGGTTATTTTCTGGATAAACAATGGGACGGAGCCGTTGAACATGGAGCCAGAATTTATTCTCTCAACGCGTATCACGTAGCACTTGCCGCCATTCCCGTCATGATAGGAATGGCCATTATAATCATGCCCTTTATCCAAGAAACTTATTGTGAACCTGCTGAGCATCATTAATGGCCAAATTACACGAACTTGAACAACGCTTTCAATCTCTCATCGAATTTCATCGCGTCGATGAGTCAAGCCTGATCTCGGCATGGCTAAAAGCGTATCAAACGCTTGCACTCCATGAAGAAGAAATCCATCTTAAAGCTTGTGAGATCACTGAAACCATCCAACAACAAAGCGACGATCAACTGCTCGATAAATTCTTGCACTTATATCACTTATCCAGTGAAGAAGGTATTGCCTTGATGTGCATTGCTGAAGCTCTACTGCGCATCAAGCACCCTCAAACCCAGATCGACTTTATTCGAGAGAAACTCTCTGAGCCCCAATGGCTACTCAATGAATCAGAAAAAAACGACTTCTGGATGAATGCAGGGATCTGGAGTATTTTACTCACCAGACGTTTACTTTCCCCTCTAGATAAACGATCGGGTTTATGGAAAAAAAGCTTAGACACCCTTTTAAAAAAAACATCTCAACCCGTGATTCAAATGGCGATGCAACATGCCATGCAAATACTCGGCAGCCAATTTGTGATGGGAGAGAGTATTCACAAAGCGCTTTCACGCGCAAAGAAAATGCGTCCCACACGTTTTTCCTATGACATGCTCGGTGAAGGGGCGCGCACGCATGCCGATGCCACACGATATTTTAAAGCTTATCAAGACGCCATCGATGCTCTCGGTCAAACTACCGATCTCCCTGAACTGCATCAAAACGATAGCATTTCTATCAAACTCTCTGCTCTGCATCCTCACTATCACATGCAACACCATAACACCGTCGTAGAGGAGCTGGGTGAAAAGGTATTGCAATTGGCCCTTCAAGCACAAAAAGCTGGTATTGCTTTAACCATCGATGCCGAAGAAGCTGACAGACTATTGCTCTCATTGATGATCTTTGAAAAAGTCTACACAAACGCTTCTCTCGCCTCTTATCACGGCTTAGGATTGGCGGTGCAAGCATATCAAAAACGCGTACTTGCTGTGATCGATTGGCTTGCCAGCCTCTCTCAGCGCCAGGGTAAAGTCATTCCCATCCGCGTTGTCAAAGGCGCTTACTGGGATAGTGAAATCAAATGGGCTCAAGAACAAGGCGTTTCAGACTACCCCGTTTTCACGAAAAAAAGCCACACCGATCTGGCTTATCTCATGGCCGCGGCTCGATTACAGCATCATGGACCAAACTGTTTTTACCCGCAGATGGCCACGCACAATGCGCACACGATTGTTAGCGTAATGGATATATTCCAAGACATGCCTTATGAATTCCAAGGCTTACATGGCATGGGATTTGGTGTGCATGAAATTGCCAATGCCCATTGTAAAAAAAATATTCCTCTACGCGTCTATGCCCCCGTGGGCAATTATGCCGATCTCCTTCCCTACTTGGTACGTCGCCTGTTAGAGAATGGTGCCAATGCCTCTTTCGTCCATCAAATCAAAATGATGGATGCAAAAACTCTGGCACAATCCCCCTATGAGCGCATTCAACAAAGCGCTCTTCGTCGCCATGCCAATATTCCTCTACCAGAAGACTTGTATGGCGAAGGACGAAAAAATGCCAAAGGATTTGATATTCACTGCCCCCATCGCTTAAATGAATTTTTCAAATATTATTCTACGGAGAAAGCTTTGTATACTGCTCGCACTCAAACCCCCGTTCCCCTCAATGACACTACTGCAACGCCTTGCTACAGTCCGAATCTTCATCAACGTTGCATTGGTTATGTGCATGAGACACCACCGGAAGCCCTGGATGAGATACTGCTCTCTGCCAAAGCTGGCTACCAAGAATGGCATCAGACCACTCTTGCTCATAGAGCATCATCTCTTCGCACCCTTGCCGATTTACTAGAAAGAGATTTCCAGCCTCTGATGGAATTACTCATCCTAGAAGCCGGGAAAGTATTGGATGATGCCGTGGCTGAAGTGCGAGAATCCATCGATTTTTGCCGGTATTATGCGAAAATGGGTTTAGAGACACTCAACGCTCAGCCCCTACCGGGTCCAACCGGGGAAAAAAATATGCTTTATCTCAAAGGCCGAGGGGTTTGGCTGACCATTAGCCCTTGGAACTTTCCTTTGGCAATTTTCTTAGGCCAAGTCACTGCCGCATTGATGGCGGGCAATGCCGTCATTGCAAAACCAGCAGAGCAAACCCCATTGATTGCTCACAAAGCAGCAGAATTACTATATGAAGCAGGCATACCTAAGGCGGTGTTTCAATTGGTGCTGGGAGGAAGAGCGTTGGGTGCAACCTTGGTCGCAAAACCAGGCATTGATGGCATTGCCTTTACTGGGAGCACGCATGTTGCTTGGAAAATACAGCACACGTTGGCCGAAAAAAAAGGGCCGATCATTCCCTTCATTGCAGAAACCGGTGGACAAAATGCCATGCTGGTGGATGCCACCGCATTGCCAGAACAAGTCATTGATGATGTCATTCACAGCGCTTTTGGCAGCTGTGGACAGCGTTGCTCTGCACTGCGTTTGTTATTGTTACAAGAAGAAATCGCAGATCCCATTCTGAATATGCTCACCGGCGCGATGGAAGCGCTAACGGTGGGTTCGAGTGAACAACTCAACACCGATGTGGGACCCTGCATCGATGCTCAAGCCAAGCTGCGATTGATTGAGCACGTGGATTCGTTAGATAAATTCGCGAAATTCATTGCCTCTACCCCTTTATCGACAGAGCAGGAAAAACTCGGGCATTACTTTGCACCCATTGCTTACGAACTCCTCGATATTGCTGCACTGACCGAAGAACATTTTGGGCCCATTTTGCATGTCTATCGTTACCGTGCATCCGAACTTCCCAATGTGTTAGCTAAAGTCCGAGAATTGGGATTTGGATTGACCTTTGGCATTCATTCACGCCGCCTGCAGTTTGCCAATGATATTGCATGTTCTATGCCTTGTGGGAATATCTATATCAACCGCGCCATGACGGGAGCTATCGTGGGATCGCAGCCTTTTGGCGGACAAGGCTTATCTGGAACAGGTCCGAAAGCAGGTGGCCCTCATTATCTCTTGCGTTTTTGCCATGAACAAGTGCACTCCATCAATGTCACCGCCACCGGCGGCAATGTGGATTTATTGGCACTGGATGAAGAGTTGCTTGCATCTGCCACACCCTTACCGATACACTAACCTTATGGCTATTGAAACATTAACTCTATTTATCCATCATCATGCCTGGCTCTGTGGCCTATGGGCGCTTACAGGCATTTCATTGGCAGGCATTTACCTGTATGGAGAATGGAACCAAGCCCCGAGTATATCTCCAGAGGTGGCGGTACATTGGATAAATCATCAAAAAGCGGTGCTTTTAGATCTCCGCCCAACCCCAGAGTTTATCAAAAATCACATTCCACAATCTGAACATATTGAGCTGGATTGGGCACATATTGCCGAATCCGCTAAGAGCACACCAGTGATTTTAATATGCGGCAATGAATCCTCCATTCAGAAACCATTAAAACTTTTAAGCAAAAACCGTGAATTACGCCCCATTGTACTCTTAAAAGGTGGTATTTCTGCCTGGGAACGTGCTAACCTATTATTGGTATCTGGGGAAAAACGGAGAGCGCGTGCCAAATCCTGAAATCATTGTCTACAGTAAAGCCAATTGCCCTTATTGCGACAGGGCCAAACAATTACTGGATTCGCGAGGATTACCTTACCAAGAAATTCGTGTCGACTTAGACAGTGAACAATTGGCGATCATGCTCGAGCGCAGTCAACGGCGCACTGTACCTCAAATCTTCATCAATGGCCATCATGTTGGTGGATTTGATGATTTGTCGGCATTGAGCGAAAAACATTGGACCACCCTATTAGCTGGAGACTAACATGAGCACAGAAAACAAACAAACGGAACAAACCGAAGAAGCGTTAAAAAATGAATTTTCTATACAACGGATGTATCTCAAGAATCTATCTTTAGAAACACCCGGAGCACCAGATGTGTTCAAAACGCAAT
>CAYGKN010000033.1:0-14963 GCA_964350565.1 uncultured Gammaproteobacteria bacterium | reverse complement strand
CCCCCGCTTTCGCGGGGGTGACAAAATTGCAGTAAATTTGCTGACCCGGGAACACCGCTGTCATTCCCGGGAACACCGCTGTCATTCCCGCGAAAGCGGGAATCTCTCTGAAGCCTGTATGGACCCCCGCTTTCGCGGGGGTGACAAAATTGCAGTAAATTTGCTGACCCGGGAACACCGCTGTCATTCCCGGGAACACCGCTGTCATTCCCGCGAAAGCGGGAATCTCTCTGAAGCCTGTATGGACCCCCGCTTTCGCGGGGGTGACAAAATTGCAGTAAATTTGCTGAATAGTTACGAATCAATATTCACAGGATTTGATTAGTGGAGTGGTTACCCTGGAGGATTTTTTTAAGGATATTGCCGTTTGATTTCCTCTTTCACCGGAGATTCCGCGGCAAAGCAGTAAATCATAAGGATTTACTGCTTTGCCGCGGAATGTCCGGGAGATGACAATCATCCAGAGTTGTGGCTGCGTTTTGCTAAAGGACTGGGTGTAGATAGAGAAGCTTGCCAACAGACATCAACCAATTTTTAGATGATATGCTAGTGATGCACTGATTTCGGGTTTAGAATATTAAACGCTATTTGAGATTTTCCAAAGGTTTCCTTAAGGAAAAAGATGCTGCTCAGGCTGATCAAGAGGCTCATGACAATCAAGGTGTTCAGAGCCATTTGGTATTTTTCTAGCAATTGATGGTGACGGGATTCGTGATCTAAAATTGCACCGATGATGGGAGCGCTGCTGGCAGTAACCAACGTGATAATGGTATTGTTGAGACTCAATGCCACAGCGCGTAATGTGCTGGGCATCTGTTCGACAATATTTGCATAACCAATGGTTTGTCCACTGGCGCTGATCCCTAGGAGAAAAAATGAGGAATAAAGCCACAGTGGTGTTGCAGTGTATACAATGCCAGAAAGGGCAAGGATGCTGCAGAGCGCCGAGAAGATGAGTAAGGTTCGACGCCTAGAAATTCTATCAGAGATAGACCCCAAGCAGGGTGCACCGATGGCATACCCTAACCATGCTAGAGAGAGCATGTCTGAGGCAACATGTAGAGAAATCCCTTTGAGATGAAGAAAAAAACGTCCCTCATTTTCTGAAAAGTATTCAACAGGGCAGTATAGCCCTGCAGAGATGAAAGCTACCCACCAAGGTTGTGCACGATGAAACAAGCGAGAAAACATGTGCCGAATCTTTTCAGGTTTTTTTAACACAATGTATTGTGCTGCTTGTTGCTGCTTATTCTCTACAAATAATAATGTCAGTATCCCAATGAGGGCGCCAATTAGTGAAAGTCCTATAAATACTGAACGCCATGAAGCATGTGTGTATTCAACCAATCGCATGAGTGGACCGGTAGAGAGCATGGGTCCAATCGTGCCAATAAACTGAGAGAGCCCTATGAATAAGCCACGGTGCGCCTTAGGCAACCATTCATAGACACATAACAATAAGCCAACAAATCCAAATGCTGCTCCTAATCCCATGCCCATGCGCATTAGAAGGGCAAAATAATAGTGTGCGGAAAAGGCAAATGCTAGAGTGAATGCCGTGCAAATACCAATTCCCAGCAAGAGTGCACGTTTGAGACCAAAATAATCCAGAATCAACCCCACAGGAATTTGCATGAGGCTGTAAACCAATAAAAATAAACTCGAACTCAATAAAGAAAATTGAAAAGCCTGCAAATGTAGATCGTGCATGAGCGGCTCTTGAAATGCACCAAGTACGGTGCGTAAAAAAAACTCATAGAGAAAAAAGGAGGCGCAGATCAACCAGATCGATACCCCTTTCACTGTAAATGTAGACTGAGATAACATTATTTACCTGAATAGCTATCATTTTGATTTTGATCCCAAGCCTCAATCACACTTTCGGCTTTATCATAATCTAAAAAAGAAGCCATTTTAAAAATTGGTAAACCTTCATGCACCAATGGCGTGGTATTCACACCAACCACAATCCCTTCTTTAATGGCGCGTACAGGTTCTACTAAATCGCTACCAAAAGGGTCGACAATGCGCCCTATAATTTCTTGAGATTTTAACGTTTGCCCCAGATAGGCATCCGTGTGTAAAATCCCCCCCTTGTGTGTGATGATCCAGTCTTCATCGCTGGAAAAAATAGGTTGCAAAGTGCGTTCAGGTTCACCTTCGAGCATGCCCAGCCCTTTCATTAAATTCCGGATCCCGTCTACACCCAACTGAACGGCTGGCTCATCAAAACGCATGGCTTCTCCGGCTTGATAGACCAGTAAAGAGAGTTGTAAACTTTCTGTGGTGTGACGCAATTCATTACTTTTGATGGCCTCCACGTGAGTGATTACAGGGGTTTGAAAAAACTGAGCAAGCCGTTTAGCTTTAGGATCTTCAAAGTTACAATACACTTGGGGAAGAATATTGTGGTTGAGTTCACCCGTTTGTAGCTCAATACAATAATCAGCTTTTTTTAATACCCATTCTGTGAACAATGCCGCCACACGTTCTCCATAACTGCCAGCTTCATTTCCAGGGAAACAATGCACCAAGTGTTGGCGATTGGGTAAGGTAGAGGGATAATGGGTTAATCCATACACATTGACCACAGGAATCGTAATAAGAGTTCCCGCAATTTGTTCCGTAGAAAATTGTCGATATACGCGATTGGCGATTTCCAATCCATTGAGCTCATTGCCATTGAGCCCTGAGAATACCACTAAGCAAGGACCTGCTTTTTTGCCGTGAATCACTTTAATGGGCATATACAAAGGCGCACAGGCATATTGCTCAGGCAAGGGGAGCGCTAGAGAGGCGACTTCTCCTGGATGAATGGTGGCATCACAGAATGTCAGGTTGTTGCTCATGCTTGCTGTCATCTAATAATGATAACTATTGTAGCATTTTTCAGGAGATCTCAGCAAATGTTAGAATTCTGCCCACTCTTCATCAGAGGCGTTGAGGGTGAGAATTTCTTCTTTAGCGGCTGCGGGTTCTGATTTCATCGGAGCGGGATTTTTATCAGCATGATCACGTTGCAGCGAGAAATAATCAAATAATTTGTTCATTTCTTGTGCTTGAGTATCCATAGAAGCAGCAGCAGCTGCCGCTTCTTCCACCAGAGCGGTATTTTTTTGTGTGATTTCATCGAGGTTATTGAGACTTTCATTAACACTAGAAATTCCTTGGGATTGTTCTTGTGTGGCCAGGCTGATGTGTGCGACCATTTCACTGACTTGTTTCACGTGATCCACAATTTTAGACAAGGATTGGCTGGATTCTTCCACCAATCGACTACCCGCATGGACTTTTTGTGCACTATTTTGAATCAATCCCTTAATTTCTTTAGCAGCATCTGCACTCCGCTGAGCCAAATTACGGACTTCTGCAGCGACCACCGCAAATCCTCTTCCTTGCTCGCCAGCACGAGCAGCTTCTACAGAGGCGTTCAGTGCCAGTAAGTTTGTTTGAAAAGCGATGTCATCAATGACGCTGATAATGGCTGAAATTTGTTCACTACTTTGATGGATCTCTTTCATGGCCTTGCCGACTTTTTCCACTACACTCCCGCCTTCAAAAGCAAATTCCCGAGTTTCTTGAGCGAGTTCATTGGCGTGAGCCGCCTGATTGGCATTTTCTTTGGTCGTGGCGGACAATTCTTCCATATTTGCTGCCGATTGTGCCAAAGAACTGGCCTGTGCTTCTGTGCGGTTGCTCAGATCTTCATTCCCACGGGCCAATTCTCGTGCGTTGCTGCTGATAATATGTGCAGAGTGTCCAATAGCGCTAATGGTATCCATTAAGCGTTTCATGGCACGTTGAGCAGAGGGTTGAATCTCGATGAGTAAAGGATTGTCTTGCTCAGGATAGGGTAAGGTGAGTTGACCTTTTTCTAAAGACTGCCAAGCCTCCAGCGTGGAGTTTAGAACCGATTCGCAAGTACTAAGTAGCGCCTTGAGAGGCTCATAACCAGCATGATCATTCAGAATCCTGAGCGCTTGTGAAAGATTACTCTCCGATAGATCAGAAAAATCCAGTGCTGCAGAAGTGGGAGTGTTGGGTTGTTGGCAAGACTGCTCCCAAGATTCGAGTGCTTCAAGTATATGCTTGCGATGAGGGATCTGTTTTTTACTCATCCAATCTTTGATAGCGCGGATCTCTTTTGTTTTAGAAATACCAAACCCCAAAGAGGTCAAGAGGGCGATGGTAAGAGGCAACCAAACTAGCATGTTCATCCTGTATATTCTCCATGAATTACTAAGAAGTATGAGCGAGGCTTTGGAATTTTTCCAATGCCTTGTTCCCCAGGGTTCTCATTGTATCGGCAGTTTGGTCGATAACCATCAGAGGAATCGTGAAGATTGGTAGAATAGTGGTAAGATTCTTTATTGGATGGTGTTTGTTGTGTGTATCATGCGCATTATGGGCTGCCGACTGGTCAGAAATTGCCCCACAAAAAAAAGCACCAGAATTATTCATTTTGATTGATGTCTCGGGCAGCATGAAAAACACCGATCCCGATAACATGCGGATCCCCGCCACAAAGATGTTGGTGAAACTTGCTCCACCTGGAACAAGGCTTGGCATTTGGTTATTTGGGGAAGAGGCTGAAGAATTAATTCCGCCGACAATTATTACTGGGGAAAATCGACAACGTATTTTGGATGAGATGGATAATATCCATTCCAAAGGATTATTTACCAACATCGGTGGCGGACTCGAAGCTATTTTAGAGAATCTAACGGAGCAGAAAAACCCAGATCGTAAAATCATTCTCATTACTGATGGTCTTGTAGACATTGCCAATGATAGAGAGATCAATGAATTTGAACGCGCCCGAGTGGTGGATGAGGTGGTTCCACTCATGAAGAAACGAGAAGCAAAATTGTACACTTTGGCATTATCGGACAATGCCGATGAAGAATTGTTGGAATATTTTGCAAAATCCACGGATGGGACGTATAAAAAAATCAAAACCGCCAATGAATTAGAAAAAGGGATGTTTGGATTGTTTGATGCAGCAGTCAAACAAAATGAAATCCCTTTTAAAAATGGCGGATTTAAAATCGATGATTCCATTACAGAGATCACTTTGATGGTGTTTAATCGAAAGAATAATCAAAATAAAGTGGTGGTGGAGCAACCCGATGGGCACATTGCGAGAAGGGATTTGGTTCCCGAGAATTACACCTGGTACCATGAGAATAATTATGAATTGATTACCATCAAAAATCCGATCCCTGGTCAGTGGCAAGTGCACAATGCGCTGGATCCCGATAACCGTGCTTACATTGTCAGTGACTTGAGTTTGTCGGTCAAAGAAATTCCTCAAAATATTTTTGTATATGAAAAAGTGCCTTATGAAGCCACTTTGTATGCCAATGAGCAACTCATTACCAATCCGGCTTTCCTAAGTAAGTTGATTATGAATTTGCAATTTCGGAAAGACGAAGTAACTTTGGAAACTAAAAGAATTTATGATAATGGACAAGAGGGTGATTTTGCGATTGGAGATGGGCGTTTTCAGGCGGATTTATATTTTAAACCGCAGCATGTAGGACTATATCAATTATTTTTACAAGCAATCAATCCCACCTTTGAGAGAGGAAATAGTCAAGTGGTGATGGTGCACAAAACTCCAGTGGTCTTTAGCCAATCAGAAAACGATAGTTATTATATGATTTTTATTAAACCCATTGTGGCATTGGTGGATACGCGTGCATTAAAAATAGAGGCCAGCATCCAGCTTTCTTCGGGAGAAGAAAATGTATTTGAATTAGAGTCTCCCAAAGACAATCAGCAATGGGTGATGAATTTAAAGAAAATCAATGGATTTTACACCATACGATTTAATATCAAAGGCAAACATCTCAATGGTCGTTCTTTTTCTGTGGAATTGCCTCCATTTAGTGTTGGAAAAGGAGAGAGCATCAATCAGCAATTAGAGAAAATGGACAGAGAAGTACAAGAATTGATTCAAAAAAGAATCGCGGAGCAAAAATCAACACAAGAAAAACAGCAAACTCAAGAAGCCCCTGCTCATACAGCACCAGCATCGTCTAAGACTGTATCGGATAAAAAACCTTCGGATGGGAGCTTATTCAAAGAGCAGAAAATAGAAGAAGATCCAGTGCAGGATAAAAATCATATGCTCATTGCGATGGGTTTGATAGTGCTTGGGCTCGTCGTGATTCTGGTATTAGGGATCGTTGTGATCATTTGGTTAAGGAAAAAAGCATTGCAAAAAGCAAGAGGGAGGTTTTTATGATACAGATGTCATGGACGATGTTTGGACTGTTTGCAGGAATTACGGTATTTTTGTTTCTCATTTGCTTAGGTTTGGGTGGTTATTTGGTTTATAAAATGATCATGAAGAAAAAGAAGCTGAATGAATTGTCTGAAAAACTTGAAGAATTAATTGCCTCTAGAGAACGTTTATTTACGGAGCCGCTCAATGGAGTATTTAATGAAGAGGCACAGGTAAAAAAATATTTAAACATGATGGTGGGTGCTGAAAAAACCTATGCATCTCTTTTGATAGAGGCATTTTTTTCTGAAGATTTTTCTCAATTTTTTGAAGGGAGAGAAACCTTTATTCAATCGATAATTAATCCCGTCATCACCCAGGCGGCTGAGCAGAAAAAAGAGCATTTAGAATTGATTCATGGTGCTGAAGAAAAGATAGAAGATGTATCCGAATTATTAAAGTCTTTGTTTTATCATGTGTATGAGAATCAATTTTCAGATGTAGGGACTCCACCCTTTACTCTAAAAGTGATTTCGGAGCAAATTACCGAACATTGCCTGCCTTCTGAGGCAGTTCTGAGTGCTAAAAAGGAAAGTGATACCAAAGGAGCAGATGAAGATCCAAAAAAGCCTGAAGAGGAGGTCGTTCAGCTTAAAGCGCCTCCGAAGCCCCAGAAAGAAGAAGTCACAGAAGTGGTGATAGAGGAACCGCCGCGGAATGATCAAGAAGTAGTAAAAGAAGTGCATATAGAACCAGATCTTCAAGCAGAGCAAGAGTTCACTGAGGAGGCAGTGCGTGAGCCTTCTGCAACGGATGCGGCCATGGCGGATGCCTTTATGGATGAAATCAATCAACTAGATAGTGCTTCTGCCATTGCCAAGCTCAAGGGCATGAATTTGAATCTCAATCAACAATTGGAGACATTGAGAGCTCAACATGAAGAGACGGTGGCAGAAAATGAATCGCTCAAAGCACAATTAGCAAAAGCAGAGCAAGAAAAAGCATTGGCTTTGAAAAATTTGGATTCAATGTATCAAGAGTATATGGCTATGTTTGCTGCAGAGAAAAGTAAGGAAATTTTGGATGAAGAGCAAGGGGCTAGGGTGTCTTCGATTCAGCAGTTCTTAGAGCAAAAAAACATTCAAAAAACTAAATCTCGAGCCGATACGACAGCAGAAGATGTTGGGAAATAGGAGTTTGTATGGATAAAAACATGCGCATTTTGGTGGTAGATGATTTCCCCACGATGCGCAAAATTGTGATCAATATCCTTTTGGAATTGGGTTTCAATGCAAGCCATATGCAAGAAGCGGATGATGGTGATACGGCATTGGCGATGTTGCGTGGGGGGAGTTTTGATTTTTTGATCACGGATTGGAATATGCCACGCATGTCGGGGTTGGATTTGGTGAAAACAGTGAGAAAAGATGCGCGTTTAACGAAATTGCCGATTTTAATGGTAACTGCAGAAGGCAAAAAAGAACAAATCATCATGGCCGCGAAAGCAGGAGCGAATGGCTATATTCTCAAACCATTCACTGCGGAGACCATGCAGACAAAATTGGCAAAGATTTTCCCATGAAATTAAGTGATGAGCACATTAAACAATCGATAGTTGAGAGTGTGTTGAGACAGTTGAATGCTGAGCTGTTGTTGGTGAAAGAGGGGCAGTTGGATTGGGGACTCCCCGTTCAAGCGCGCTCTACTCATGTGGCGTTGGGGGCGATGGAAGATTTGTGCAATGCCTTATTGTCTGATGAATTGGGGGAAGTGAAGCATAGTGAGGTGGGACAATTCCCTGAGCAAATTGGCTATGTGGGACATCAAATGTCGCAGGCGGTGGAGAAGACGCTGGATCAGGTCTCTCAGGCTCAAACGTTGCTCAGAAATATGGAGAATGTTGAGGGTGTTGATGCGCTCCAGAAACATCTTCAGGAGATTGTGTTGGCTCAAAGTTATCAGGATTTGAGTGGACAAATTATTCAAGGGTTAGAGCGTCAATTTGCTCATTTGCAGCCTTTGTTGGTTTGCTTGACGATTCTGATAGATATGCTGCATCCAGAAACGGAAGAAGCGAGGAATATCTACAGTGGTTGTGGGCCGAGTGTTTCCGGTGGAATGGACCAAGATGATATTGACAATTTATTTGACAGCTAGCCCTTGATACAATGGGTCAATTGATGAGTGAGAGGGCTTGGTGCGTTTTGTTAAAAAATGGTTATTTTTTTTTGGATTGTGTCTTTTATTGACCTTGTTTGTGGTGTTTTGGCATCTCCCATTGAATGTACTGGAAATTTATATCGACAAGGGATTATCTCGTGAGCAGGTGGAGTCTTTAATCGCGCCTCATGTTTCGCGATTTTGGCTGCGTATGAGTTCTGGCGCATTGCGAAGGGCGTTGATGAAGACTTCCATGGTCTCTGGAGTGGATATTTATCGGATTTGGCCTGATCGCTGGCAAATATGGATTCATACTCACCAACCCTGGTTGCTTTGGAATAACCATGAGGCCATTAGTGTCAATGGGGTGTGGTTTTCTCCATTAGAGCCGCTTGTGGGGTTGCCCCATCTTTTTGGTGAAGATACGCCGCAAGCGCGTGAGGCTTTATTGGCGGGCTATCGGGATCTTTCCCAGAGATTGGCGTTATATCATCGCCATGTGCAAACGCTGCGACAGACTCCAGGTTGGGGTTGGATTTTGGTGACCGATCGGGGTGAAGAGGTACGTTTATGGGAAAAACAGGGTCAAAAATTAGCTCATTGGCTAAAAAAGTACAGTATTTTGCACAAAGAACGACCTAATGAGGATGTTGTTTACGTGGATTTGCGATATCCTAGGGGAGTAGCTATTCGTTGGAAACCAAGTGAGAAAAAAAGTGAAACGTGATCCGTCATTAAAAGTTGCATTGGATATTGGGACCAGTAAGATTGCCGCATTGGCAGCCTCCAAACAAGGAAATCAATTGGAAGTGGCTGCTTTGGCTCAGGTGCCCTCTTTGGGATTGAAGCGAGGAATGGTGGTCGATATGGAGCGCACCATCGACTCCATTGGAGAAGTCATACAGGCATTGACTGAGCAATTGTCTTATCGACCTGAGCAGGTTGTGTTAGGGATTTCTGGTTCTCATATCCGTAGTCAGCATTCTCATGGAATGGTGGCTTTGTCTCAGCGAGAAGTCACGTCTCGAGATATCGAACAAATTCTAGAATCTGCTCAAGCTGTGGCATTACCTGCTGATGAGCGTATTTTGCATGTGATTCCGCATCATTACGCTTTGGATCATCAAAGGGATATTTACCAGCCTTTGGGGATGTTGGGTGTGCGTCTAGAGGCAGATGTGCATTTGATTACAGCCAACATCAGTGCTGTAGAGAATATGGTGCGTGCGGTAGAGCGCAGTGGATTGATGGTAGATGATGTGGTCTTGCAACCCTTGGCTTCGGGTTTATCTGCATTGTCTGAGGATGAGCGCGTGGCTGGTGTGGTGTTGTTAGACATTGGTGCAGGGACGACAGATTTAGCGGTGTTTTCGAGGGGGAATTTGATCTACACTTCAGTGATTCCCATCGGAGGTGATCATGTGACTCAAGACTTGGCTATGGCATTGCGTTTGCCGGTGCATGTGGCAGAGTCTTTGAAGCGTTCAGAGGGTGTGGTCAGTGCTTTTGACAGCGAGACGCGTGTCACCTTGAACAGTGGTTTTGCTTCTGGTGTTCAGGAAATACCGGTTTCCTTTATGAGTGAGATCATTACTGCTCGCTATCAAGACATTTTACAGTTGGCTCAAGAAAAATTGCTGGCGCAACAACTGCCGCAAGTGAGTGCAGGAGTGGTCTTGTCTGGAAAGGGGGCTTGTATCCCTGGATTAATGGAGCTCACTAGTAATCTGTGGGAGCTGCCGGTTCGCGTGGGTTATCCGACGCAAGGAATACTTGCCAGTGAGATCAGCGAAGATCCTGGATTGGCAACTGGGGTGGGCTTATTGCACTATGCATTTTCTAAAATGCCTTCGCGCCCCAAACATACGGCAGGGCTATTGCCTTCCAAGGCATTGTGGCAACGCATGCGTGATTGGTTTGAAATGCATTTTTGAGGCTCTATCACCCTCGCGAGGTTTCTTGTCATCCCCGCGCAGGCGGGGATCTGATCCGCTCATGGAGATTTCTGTGTGCACAGGAATGACGATGCATATTGATAAGCCAATTTTCTTGCCAAGAGACTTTTTTGTGTTTGGTCACTTATGGGCTGTGCTATTGAAGCGGTATGGACACCGGTATGAACATGGGTGGTGTTCGGATGTCCTTTCTCTAGGAGTGCGAGATTAAATTCCGCATCTTTCAGGTGAGGGTTTATCTGGAGTGCGGCGCGGTAGGCTGTGATGGCTTGTTGATATTCCCCGAGTTGGGCAAAGGCATTTCCCAAGTTATAGTGTGCTTGTGCACCATCAAGTGTTTGAAGGTACAGTATGGCATTGGCATAGTCGCCTGCTCGATAATAGGCCAGTCCTTTCCAATGGCAATTCTGAAAGCTCTTTGCTGCCAATTGGTACTGACCGGCCTGGAAGGCGTGATAGCCACGAAGATCAGCCGACAGCCAAGACCCAGTGGCCATAGCTTGAGTACTGGCGATGAGGAAACAGCAAAGCAATTTGTAGATGTTCATTTCCTCATATTAGCTTGGATTGATGGGATGATAAACCCCATGTTCATCCAATTCCCATAAATGGTTTCTTGGAGGGAGGCAAGCATAGAATCCTTCTTCCAGGATCCGTGCTTTGAGCAGTGGATCGAAAATGGGGCAGGCGACTTCCACACGTTGATGGAGGTTTCTCTCCATCCAATCGGCACTGCTGAGAAAGGTTTTTTCAGCTCCCGCATGGAAGAAGTAATAGAGGCGCTCGTGTTCTAGAAAACGCCCCAAGGCAGAAAATACTTGGATATTTTCAGAAAGTGATTTTTTCTTTGGGATTAAGGTGCATGTGCCTCGCACGATGAGTGTAATTTGAACCCGGTTTTGACTGGCGCTATAGAGTGCATCGATGAGATCTTTATCCGTCAAATGATTTACTTTAATCATGATACGAGAAGGTCTTTGCGCTTGAGCTTCTTGTATTTCAAATTGAATGTGTTCAAGGAGGTTTGTTTTCATTGTGAAGGGAGACTGCCACAGACATTTTAATTTTTTAGTTTTTCCACTTCCTGTGAGCTGCTGGAAAAGACTTTGCACATCATGTGCAATGCCTTCGTGTTGAGTGATCAAGCCAAAATCTGTATACCGGGAGGCGTTTCCTGCATGGTAATTCCCAGTTCCTAGATGTACATAGCGTTTGAGTTCATGATCTTCTTGTCGAACGATCATCAGCAGTTTCGCGTGAATTTTATAATCTAGAATGCCATAAGCAATGAGTGCACCCGCTGATTGCAATTGACTAGCAAGTTCAATATTTTCTGCCTCATCGAATCTCGCGCGTAATTCAATGACTGCAGTCACTTCTTTCCCTGCACGTGCGGCGGCAATGAGTGCTTTGATAAAGGGTGAATCTTTCCCTGTGCGATATACGGTGGCTTTAATGGCCAGCACATGTGGATCTTGAGTGGCACTTTGTAGGATATCTAGAATCGAGCCAAAGTGGTCTTTGGGATGATGTAGGAGAATATCATGTTGTTGTAGTTGTGAGAAAATATTCAAACGTGAATGGGTGATGTGCAAGGTTTTGGTTTTCAGGGTCTTGAATCTCAGTTCTGGATGTTCGAGTTTTTCCAATAAGATCCGATATCGACCCAGATTGATGGGGCCTGGGATTCGATAGAGATCTAGATCACTAAGAGCGTGTTTATGTAATAAAAAGTCAATCATGTGTTGTGGACAGGTGTCATCGATTTCTAAGCGCACGGTTTGTCCAAATCGTTGAGCGACCAGTTGGCTTTTGAGTAGATTGGGCAAATCTCCCTCTGGGTTGTCGTGTAAAGAGAGTTCACTGTCTCTGGTTAAGCGGAATTGATAGGCGCTGAGGATTTCCATTCCAGGAAATAATTTATACATATGAGCTTCAATGATGGTGACCAATTTTACAAATTGATCTGTGTTGCCATAGGGCATAGATAACAGGCGAGGAATGCATTGGGGAACATGGAGTGCTGCCATATGAATATCTCGACCGAATGGATCATTTCCACTGAGTGAAATAATAAAGTTCAAGCCTTGGTTTCTCAGTCGGGGTAGGGGATGAGCCGTATCCAGTGCAATGGGGGTGAGCAAGGGTTGGACATTTTTAGTGAAATAATGAGACAGAATTTGATATTGTTTTTGATCCCATTGATCTCTAGAGATGAATTCAATGCCCTGATGCGCAAGGGCGGGAAGTATCTCTATATTGAGTAATTGATATTGTTTTTCAATTAGTTGGTGCGTTTTAAGGCTGATGTCTTTTAAGAGTTGTTCGAGACAAGCACGTTCTTCACTGTGTTCAGAGTAGGACTCGAGTTGTCGTTTCAGGCGCGCCACTTTGATGGAAAAGAATTCGTCGAGGTTCAAGCTACAAATGGTGATAAAATTCAGCCGTTCTAACAACGGGATATGGGGATCTGTGGCAAGACTCAATACTCTTTCATTGAAAGCCACATCACCGAGTTCGCGATGAAGATAATGCCGATTCATCTTATTGTTAGCGGCTGTAGCAGAGCAGAGTTAATATCCTTGGGAACGCAGGTTCGCGGTGCTTTGAAATTGTGGGCAAAAGGTATTTGCTGTTTGGAATTCTCCATTGGCATGTAGGTGGAACCAACGGTAACCTGGGGCTTCTTTGGAAATGGCAAATGTATGGGAGCGGCTTTTAAATTGCACAGAGGTGGAAACGGTTGCACAAAACAGTACCCCTTCTTCCCAAGTGGCAAAATTTTGGTGAACATGTCCGAAGCTGACCACTTTAATTTGAGGATGTGTTTTGATGAATCGCTTAAAATGTAATGCATTTTTTAGGTCGTGCTGTTTGATCCAATCCGAACCAATGCCCACAGGATGATGGTGTAAAAAAATGAGGGCATGATGATTGGGATACTGAGAGAGTTGGGAAGACATCCAGTCAAATTCCTGATCTGCTAAGTAACCATAAATTTTTCCAGGAACTTGGGAGTTCAGCATGAGTACCAACCAGTGTTCACTGACGATGGCTTTTTCGGAATGAAATGGTGGCGTATTAAACAAGGCATTGAGTTTGTCTAAATCATCATGATTGCCAGGGATCCCAAAAATGGGATAAGACGCTTCTTTTAAGCTGGTTTGAATATGTTCATAACTTTGATCGGTGGGCTCTTGCGCTAAATCTCCAGTGAGTATGAGGGCATCGAAGGTGTCATGCTGCAACTCACGCAGTACGGCTTTAAAACTGTTTAGGGTATCAACGCCCAATAACAATCCATTGGGTTGGGTGAAAAGATGCATGTCAGTGGCTTGAATAATACGCAAGCACCCTTTTTGATCACTGCTGATGGAATAAGCATTCATGCTTAAAGTGTGGTTGAGTTTTTAGAGATGTCAAAGGAGAACTTTTAACCTTTGAGCAGGGAGAAAATGAGCATGGGGTGGGGAGAGAACTAGCCCCCTTCCAAAATCACTTTTTTCATTTTTTTCAGTACATTGACTTCTAATTGTCTAACGCGTTCTGCGCTCATATTGAGTTCAGCAGCCAATTCTTTGAGGGTGGATTTTTTTTCGCTGAGGTAGCGACTTTCGATGATGCGCCTAGAACGATCGTCTAAATTCAGCAGTGCAGAGGAGAGGAGCTGATGTTGTTGGCTTCGCGCTTCCTCTTCGGCAATATCATCGGCCACTTTTCGACCATCAGTGAGTAAGAAACCCAGGTATGGGGTGGAGGCGTCCTCATCTTGTCCGCCTTCGAAGGAGAGATCGTGATGATGCAAGCGTTTTTCCATTTCTTGTACTTCATGCTCAGGGACATCCAGTTCTTCGGCGACCATGGCTACTTCATCTTTAGAGAGCCAGCCCAGAGTTGATTTGAATTTTCTAAGATTAAAGAATAGCTTACGCTGCGCTTTGGTGGTGGCGATTTTAACCATGCGCCAATTTTTGAGGATAAATTCATGAATTTCTGCCTTAATCCAGTGGATGGCAAACGTGACTAATCGCACACCGACTTTGGGGTCGAAGCGTTTTACTGCTTTCATGAGGCCAATATTGCCTTCTTGGATGAGATCCGCAAAGGAGAGCCCATAACCGAGATAGCCTCTTGCCACTTTGACCACCAAACGCAGATGAGATAGCACCAATTCACGTGCGGCCTCTACATCGCCGCATTCAGATAGGCGTGAGGCAAGTTCTTGTTCTTTCTCAGCAGAAAGAAGCGGAATTTGGTGGACGCGTGTGATATAGGCATCGAGTCCATCAGCGATGGATAACGGGTTGATTGTCGATAGTTCGCTCATATTTCAACATGCTCCTCCCACATATATAGCGACATTCTAACATAATTCCAGTGAGAAGGGAAAATTCATGATAAATAGCTGATGGGGATGGCTGTGACTTCTCCAGATAAGGGGGTTATTTCTGGTACGAGGCACAATACTGCACCTGAACCCACTTTTCTGCCTAACTTGTTTAAGGCATGGAAATGCTTGCTGGCGGTGCGTGAAGGGGTGGCTGTTTTTTTAATTTCGATGGGGTGGAGGGTGTCTCCTGTCTCAATGATGAGGTCTACTTCTTTTTGATCCACGTCGC
>CAYGKN010000032.1:5839-14995 GCA_964350565.1 uncultured Gammaproteobacteria bacterium | reverse complement strand
GAGAGGCACACGCCTTTGAACCGAATTTATTAGAAAAAATGCAGGCCAGCATTAGAGAACTTGCTGAGCATCAAGAAGCGGCCTCTCAACCTGCCATTTTACTTGTGCCGCCGAGCTTGAGATTGATGTTGTCGAAGTTTGCTCGATTCATTGCGACGAATCTGCATGTTTTATCGTATCAAGAAATCCCTGAGGATAAGAAAATTAAAGTCATTGCGTCGATAGGAAATTGAGATGAAAGAAACCTTTTATGGAGAACAAATCAATGCCATTTTAGCGCGGATTAAAATGGTTTTTGGAGATGAGGCGTTGATTCATCAAATCACGCCCACGGACAATGGATTTGCCATCACCGCCAGTGATGGGGTAAATGATGCAGAATTTGAGGAAGCCGTGGTGTCTTCTAAAAAAACCACAGCACCGGTTGAAAGCAATAATGATTTTAGTGAATTGCGTTTAATCAAATCCATGATTAAAGAGCAAACCGAGCATTTCTCTTGGAATGAATTAAAACATACTCAACCCAATTTTATTCGCGCTTATTATTATTTATTGAAATATCGTGTGCAACGCGAAAAAGCACTGCATTATGCGCAATTGATTTCAGAGCAATTGCCATTTAAAGAAGCCTTTGAAGAATTTTTACAAGAATTGCTGGTGGGGTTTTCTCCTCGGAAAATCACAGAAAGTGCTTGTTTTTTTTGGGGCGATCGAGGGGATGGGCAAACCACAGTGACCTTGAGATATGCGAATCATTGTTTGAGAGAAAAAAATCAGGTTCAATTATTTTATGCAGAGCAATCGGGAATGAAAAAACAATTGTTGCAGAATTATGCAAGGATAGCGGATGTGGGACTCTCTCATTTCTCGATTGAAAAAGCCCAGAATCTCTCACAAAAAAACAAGAAATTTTTGATTGATTTGAGTGAAGTCTCTGCGAGTGAATGGATGGAGATCCGCCGGCAATGCCCAGACATTCCATGGTGTTGGGTACTCTCTAGTAGCGTGCATCCAGATGCCATTGCTCAGCGCTCTCAATTGCTGGGGCGGGCCGATTATGTGGTGTTAACCCATGCGGATGAATATCTCAATTGTAGCCATTACTGCCCTTGGATTCTGGAAGGTTCTTGGCCTGTCGTGGCCATTGCCCAAGATGCAGATATCACAGTTCCTTGGACATGGTTAGATAAATCACAAATCATTGCCAATATCTTAGAAGCAGATCCTTGCCTCATAGAGTTGAGTAAAAATTTGCCTGATTTTTATGCCCTGCATGACGTGATTCCCTAAAAAATGGGATAAGGTGAGCTATGCTATTAGAGAGTCAGGTCGGATATTACTACTTTGTGGAACATGTAACCTTGGAGCCTTTAGAAATTTTAATTGAAAAGCATGCGCCTTTGGTCAAACGCATTGCGCATCATTTGTTGGCACGTCTGCCTAAAAGTATTCTTTTAGACGATCTATTGCAGGCGGGGATGATAGGATTAATTGAGGCTGCCAAAAATTATAATGAAGAAAAAGGAGCCAGTTTTGAAACCTATGCGGGGATCCGCATTCGCGGCACCATGTTAGACGAGGTGAGGAAAGGGGATTGGGTGCCTCGTTCTGTGCATCGAAACGGTCGAGAAATTTCTGAAAAAATTCGGAAAATTGAGCATCAGACTGGAAGAGATGCTAAAGATCATGAAGTCGCCAACGCCTTGTCCATGAGTTTAGATGATTACCACCAACGTTTGGCAGATGTGAGCAGTTCTCGCTTATTTGCCTTGGATGATGTGATCTTTGAAGAAGTGACCTTATCTGAACTTGTTCCAGGAAATTCTCCCGATCCTTTTGAGGATGTGCAATATGAAACGCTCAAAAGTAAAATTGCGGAAAGCATCGCGACACTACCGGAGCGAGAGCGTTTGGTATTGGCCCTGTATTACCAAGAAGAATTGAATTTAAAAGAAATTGGGCTTATTTTATCCGTGAGTGAATCTAGAGTCTCACAAATTCACAGTCAAGCCATGTTACGTTTACAAGCCAGACTCCAAGGTCGAGCATGAAAGCACGTATGGATTTATCAACCTTATTTGGGATTAGTATCGCCATTCTCACTGTGGGCGTGGCTCAAAAGCTCGATGGTGGGAATATTCAAGCCCTATTCAATTTGCCTGCTTTTTTGATTGTGGTGGGGGGTAGTGTAGGGGCGGTGATTTTGCAAACGCCTGGATTGGTACTGTTGCGTTCATTACAAATTTTAGCTTGGATTGTATTTCCTCCACTATTAGATCCCAAAGAGTTGATCGAAAAAATAATCAATATTAGTCACATCAGTCGCAAGGATGGTATCCTCAGCTTAGAAAAAAGCATTGAAGGCGAGAGAGATGTATTTATTAGAAAAGGTTTGGAATTGATTTTAGATGGCAATACGCCCTCAGAAGTCAAACAGGCGCTTCAGGTAGAAATGGAAAGTGAAGAATATCATGATTTAGAAGCCACCCAAGTCTATGATGGATTGGGAGGATATAGTCCAACGTTTGGGATTATTGGTACGGTATTGGTACTCATTCGTATTATGGAGAATATTTCTGATCCCTCTGAAATTGGTCAAGAGATTGGTGTGGCTTTTGTCGCCACCATTTATGGAGTGGGTTTTGCGAATTTGATATATCTTCCCATCGGTAGCAAATTAAAATCCTTGGTGATCCAGCGTGCTCGCTTAAAGGCAATGTTGGTGGAGGGGTTTAGCGCCATTGCCGAAGGAGAACACCCGCGTTTAATTACGACTCGATTGACGGGCTTCTTGCAAAAAGGGATGCTATGAATGGAAAAAAAATGCACCATCAACCTTCTAAGCAAGAACGTTGGTTGATTTCTTATTCCGATTTCGTCACGTTATTATTTGCCTTGTTTGTGGTGTTGTATGCTGTGAATAATGTGAGCATTGAAAATTATAAGGGCATTTTGCATGCGTTAAATATTGAGTCTTCTGCCGTCTCTAAAATGAATGTGCAACAAATTCAAGAAATGGTCTTGAGTAAAATGCCTCGTCAACAATTGATTGAGCATTTAGGAAAAGAGGGCCAATCGAGCAGCAATCAAGATTTATTTGATCCCGATAATGCCCAGTTTCGAGAAGAATCGGGGGTATTGGAAAAACGCACGGAAGATTGGATCTCTATTGAGATTCGTTCGTTATTTCCCAGTGCCAGAGCGCAACCCAAAGTCAGAGGGCAAGAGTTACTGCTCAGTATCGCGAAATTGCTCAATGATTATAACAATCCCATTTCTGTAGCGGGTTATTCAGACAATCAACCCATCGATAATGAATATTATCCTTCTAATTGGGAATTATCGGCCTCTAGGGCTGCGGCCGTAGTTAGGGTTTTAGTGAGTCATGGAGTAGATCCCGATAAGATCACGGCCATTGGGTATGGGGATCGTTTTCCCGTAGGAGACAATGAGACGGAAGAGGGACGTTGGCAGAATCGGCGTATTGTGATCTATATTGCCTTAAAGGGCAATATAGAAAAGCAATTGTATGAATTTCTACGTCCATTTTTGGGTTATCAAGTGGGAGGGGATGTGCAGGTGGCTATTAAGAAATTGCGGCTAACCGACGAACGTCGACAACGACTACCAGGAGATTTTTAAATGTCGATAATAGCAGGCCTGACATGGGTTTTATTATTGGGCTTATTGTACGTAGCCTTGAAACAAACACGGGAACAAGCTCGCCTTCTAGATAAGCTGGACAAACAGCTTGGCGCTCTCACGCACAGTTGTATGGCCATGGGGGCGCAGCTGAGAGGCTTGCAGAATTATGCCACTAGTCATACGACAGAATCTATGAGTCTAGATGATCAATATCAAAAGGTGAAGCAATTGTTAGATAGAGGTTTGAGCGTCAATCAAATCGCCGTACTGGTACCCATGGAAATTTCAGAAATTGCTTTTATTGCAAAGACTCATCAATTCTTGCATTCACCTGTCACTCCTGTGAGCGCTGCTGTCAATACCACAAAAGCGGGAACCTCATCCACCTAAGCAAGATCCCCGCTTTCACGGAGATGACAGTGGAGACTATCAAGCCAACTCTTCGACTGCATCGAGAACCACCGCGATAAAATGAAAGCGGTTTCTCTCGAGCACTTGCAAGGGCACGGTTTTGTCTGCTGCAACAAGACGAATGGTGGCTCCATCATCGAAATATTGGCGCAATGCCACTTCTTGGGCTCTATCAAAGCGTATCAACACCCAATTCTCCGAAATGGGTCTACGCTTTAAATCGGCAATGAGTAGGGTGTTTCTTTCAAATCGTGGTGCTTCTACGGCACGGGTTCTCAGGGCGAAGCCATGTTGAATAGAGCGTGCGGTATGAATCCACTTTGTGTTATCAAGCCCACGCGCATTTTGAACGGCCACATAAGGCTCTAGTGCAGAGGACCAATCCAACAAGGGGACAGAAGTTACTCGATGGGGTTGATCAACAGGCATGAGTCCAGCCAATTGGTCTATGCTCACTTTAAAATGCTGGGCAAGGCATTTTAGGGTAGAGAGTCTAGGATCTTCCGTCTCTCCTGTGACCAGTCGGTGGATAGTGGGTTGCGGTAACAATAAACGACGAGCGAGCTCTGTGGCAGTCTCTGAGCCGTCTTTTTGCATCAATTCCCGGATGATTTTTCCAAGCATTGGCTTTTTCGATGGATAGGGGATAATCGTCTCTTCCTGGGTGGTTTTCTGGATCTCTTCTTGTTCCATATTTTCCTCTATTTTTTGACCACTAAGTCCATTCTATAGCAGAAAAAATCAAAAGTACATTTCCTAGACATTAAATAATACATTTTTTAGGTGGTTTAAAGAAAAAAATATTGATCATTGAATATAATTGTTCTTTTAACGAACAACATCGCAGGAGTATTGATGACGACAGCGTGTTGGATTAGCCTCCAGCTGAATGGTGCTGTGGTGGATTCCAAAGTTTTGTTCTAGATGGGTTTGTAAGTGGGGAAGATGTTCTTCTAGCCAGTGTAAATTCGAAGAGACTAGGTGTACTGTCAAAGCAATTTCTCTAGTGCTTAGCGCCCAAATGTGCAAATCATGTATTTCCTCGATTCCTTCTAATCTCAGCAAATCTTTTTTAACTGCTTCGATATCGATATGAAAAGGGGTTCCGGCTAATAGCAAGTGTAGACCTTCTTTGAGGATAATGATTCCTGAGTAGACGATGGCGCTGACAATGATAAGTCCTACAATGGCATCCAAACGAACCCAGTGGGTGAACCCTATCAATAGAATGGTCAACACGACAGCCAATGAAGTCACCGCATCGTATAGTAAATGGGTAAATAGGGCTTTTTGATTGAGATCATGTTGTTGGTGATAGAAAAAGATGGCCGTTAGCCCATTGATTAAAGCACCACAGAAGGCCGTGAGAGCAACAATGGTGGTGGAATGCAGCTGTGGGTTCAAAAATTGAGCAAGCACATCTTGCAAAATCCAAACCCCGGTGATGAGCAATAAAATGGCATTGAAGAGGGCGCTGAGAATCGTCACTTTCTTATAACCAAAGCTATACTTTGATTGAGCAGTATGCTGGAGTAGGTAATGTGCCCACCAGGCCATTGCAATACTCAATACATCGCTGAAATTGTGACCTGCATCGGCCAATAAGCTACTAGAGTTGGTTTTGTAGGCCATTAAGGTCTCAAAAATAGCAAACAAGCCATTGAGGAGAAAGGTGATGAGAAAGGAACGACTGCCTAGAGGAGGTGTATGTTCATGTCTTGTACAAGCTGTCATATCCCATGCTAACACGTTACAGGGTAGGTGAATAGAGTGGTGATGAATATTCTTCTGAGAGGGTGCGCTTATGTGCTATTGGCCTGCTGTTCTTCTCCAATGATGGCTTCTTCGCTCATTCATGCAGAAGATCCTAAAGGGTGGAAAATCGATGGAGATCGTTACGAGTGCCGCATGCAGCGAGATTTCGCTCCCTTTGGGCAAGTCAGTTTTTTTAAAAGACCTGGAGAACCTGTATTTGTGGAGGTTGATACCCATCAAATGGCCACTGCGGATGAGAAAGCTTGGTTGGAAGCCATTCCTCCGCCTTGGAGGCATGATCAAAAAGCATTGGTGTTATCTGAGCTGAGTATAAAGTCTGAGAATCCTATGATCCGTCTATCCCCTCTAGAAACACAAAAAGTATTGAGGGCGTTGCATCAAGGCTTTGTAGCGAGAATGCGCTATACCATCAGTGCTGTGGCCTCAGGGTCGCATCAAGCCATCGATTTATCACCCATTCATTTTGGGAATAGTTATCGTAAATTCACAGAGTGCACGTTGAAATTGCTGCCTTTTCGTTTTGGTGATGTGGCAGAGAATCGGATATTATTTGCCCCCAGTGAATCTGAATTGCATGGGAAAAATCGAGAGATTTTGGATAAAGTGATTGCTTATCTCAAAGCCGGTGCCGAGATAGAAAGTATCATTGTTCGTGCACATACCGATCACACGGGCCGCTTTAGTTATAATCGACAATTGGCTCGAGCTCGTGGAAAAAGTGTACAGGATTACTTTATTTACCATGGTCTTGAAAAGTTAGTGAAAGTCGATGAAGATGATGTCCGTCAACGACTGAGAAAAGGTCGCTATGTAGAAATCATTTTAATTCCCAAAGATAAATATCGGTATGTAGATGAGCCTAAATAGCCTGTGGGCCTTTTTATTGATTTTTGGTTTGGAGTTGATGTTAGGCATTGATAATGTAGTGGTGCTCTCAACATTGACCCATGACTTACCAGGGAAATGGCGTATTAGAGCTCAATATTGGGGGATGGGTTTTGGGCTATTGAGTCGCATGGGAGTGGCCGTAGGATTACTGGCGATGTTGCAAGTTTGGCAAGATACAATACTTTGGGGGCATTGGAGCTTGCAGAGTGTATTATTGTTATTGGGTGGAGGCTGGTTGATTGCAAATGCGATCCATTCCCTATTAGAGAACTCTAATGTTCAGCATGTTAAATTGGCACCTTCGATCCCTTGGCGCATTGCTCAAATTGCCTTTTTTGATTTGTTATTTTCCATAGATAGTTTAGTCAGTGCATTGGCGATTAGCCGAGAAGCCCCCATTATTTTATTGGGGATTATGAGCAGTGTTTTGGTGCTCTTGAGCGTAGCAAGTCATTTTTCCCGCTGGATGAAGGAGCAAGCACTCGTTAGGCAATGGGCCTATCTATTGGTTTTGATCATTGGTGTTTTTTTATTTACAGAAGCGTTTGAGCCTCACTTGTCGAAGTCTCCGATGTATAGTATCGTCAGCATGTTAATGCTACTAGGGGCTTACCAACTATGTCGACAGAAACGCTCTCCCTGACTCGCTCGCCTCATGCCTTGTGGGTATTGTTATTTCTAGAACTCTGGGAGTGTTTTCTACGTTTTGGGGTCAATGCCACTTTTATTTTTTATGCTCAGCATCAGTTCCATTTGTCACTGGCATTTTCTTATGCGTTGCTGGGGCAATTCATGGGGTTGTATTATCTTATGCCGGTCCTCAGTGGTTGGTTGATCGATTTGCACTTGGGGATGCAACGCTCATTGGTGCTGGGCAGTGTGGCCATGGTATTGGGCAGTCTGACCATGGGGGTAGGCAATCTTCATATGCTGTATTTGGGTATGGCACTTGCTGTGGTGGGCAACGGTTTCTTTTTGCCAGCACTTGCCCCCCTGTTGAGTCAATTGTACGATGCTTCCACACAAAGACGCGGATTTACATGGTATTGGTTGGGTAAAAATCTAGGTGCCTTATTGGCTCCGGTGTGTTTCGGGGCATTGGGGCAGTGGTATTCTTATCGCTATGCATTTATCTTAACCGCGATGGGGCTTGGGGGGGCTTTATGGTATTTTTCTCGCTACCGAGATCGCTATTGGCCAGATTCTCGACCTGTGAATTCTGATGTACTGTGTGCTAGTGTCGTCGGGCTGTGTATTTTGGGATTATGGGGAAGTTTTTATGTACCTCATCTGTTGGGACCACTATTGCCGTTGGGGATTTTTATCGGCCTTTTGATTTTTGCTTTTCAAGCGGTTCCCAACACGCGTTGGTCTTTGGTGTTGCTACTGGGGGTGGTGTGGTGTTTTATGAGTGCGTTAAACCAAGGGGGGATGAGCCTCAATAACTTCATTCATGCGCATGTGCAGCGTCAAGTCATGGGTGTTGCTCTGCCGGCGGCATTCTTCTACGCACTCAATCCTTTGTTCATGATGCTCATTGGAGGAATCTACTTAAAATATTCTCAAAAACAACAGCATGTGAACCGCTCTTTTGCAGGCGCTTTTTTGTGTTTGGCGATCGGTTTTGGTATTTTTGCTATTGCAGCACAGGGGAACCATGCTCCCGTATCACCGTGGTTTGTGATTGCGGCTTATGCTATTTTTCCCATGGCGGAATTGACGTTGATGCCGACGAGTCTCTCTTGTGTGACTTTGTTGGCACCAGACTCCTCTAAAGCTCGCTATGTAGGCGCTTGGATGCTTGCCAATGCCTTGGCACAACTCTCTGCTAGTGAAGTGGCTCAATGGCAATTGCATGTGGGGTTTGGCTCATTTTTTTCTGGTGTCGCCGGGGTGCTGGGGGTAGTGGCCGTGTTGGTATTTTTTTTCTTTAGGTGCTTGGGTTAAGGCTCACATCATTAAGCAAGATGACAGGCTCTGTCATACCCCGGCTTTCTCGAGGATGACAGGCTCTGTCATGCCCCGGTTTTCTCGAGGATGACAGGCTCTGTCATTCCCGCGTATGCGGGAATCTTGTTTGGAATTTATTAGATCCCCGCTTTCGCTTTGGTGAGATTACGCTTCGTATTGTTCGTCACATCATTAAGCAAGAAGAAGGAACGGCATTTGGAGCGTGCTTTTTGCATATGGTTCTTAACTCACCATGGAGGTTTTCTCCAATGTGTGGTTCTTGAAGAATGGTTTCTAGAGCGTTTCCGTTGCTTAATTCTTGTAGGATGTGATTGAGAATCTCAAGAGATGTGGTGGTTTTTTGATCCTTTTTGGGTTTTTGGTTTTGCTTGAATCGACAATCACTAAAGGCATGCAATTGTACCAACGTGCGATTGTCTGCGGCAGCAAAAAAAGTAACTGGATGCCGATTAGGGGGTGTGGTAG
>CAYGKN010000032.1:0-5829 GCA_964350565.1 uncultured Gammaproteobacteria bacterium | reverse complement strand
CCCAAGCGCCATACCGGTCGAAGAGCTGTTCGAGAAACGCCACGCCCAGTTGGACGTTGAGCCGCGCATCCCAGAGCTCGTCGGGATCGACACCGAATTCGCCGCGCGCGGTTGCCGGCATGATCTGCATCACCCCCCGCGCCCCTGCCGGGCGGGCGCCGCGGGCCGGGCCCTCCACTGGGGGGGATTTTCTCCGTATAGCTTGATTTCATACTCTTGTAGAGTTGGGGCAAAGTAATGAAGATGAGGGAGGAGGTTAGATAACGCTTTGACCGCCGAGCCTCGCACGTATTCGTTTTTATCGCGCAGGGCCTGGGTGAGGGATTCCAAGAGGGAGTTGTGTTGGGTGCTGGAGAGGTGCGGGGAGAGCGCGGATAACGCGTCGAGCGCCGAGTCTCGCACGTACCATTCATCATCGCGCAGGGCCTGGTTTAAGACTCGATAGGTATCCTCCCCAAAAGCAGCGAGACGCTTGGTGGGGAGAACACTTAAGAATGAGAGGAGGTTTCTTTTCTGTGTTGTAGAAAGTTTAGTACTGTTAAAAGTGGGATTTTCTCCATTGGAGGAAAGCGTTTCCCGGAGGTTGCACGCTTTGTCATTCCCGTGCACGCGGGAATCTTGTTTGGATTCATTTGGGCCCCCGCTTATCACCCGGGGGTGAGAACTGTGCTCGCGGGGATGACAAATACCGTTATCTAGCACACTAAGAATATCTTGAAGCAAATGGCTTTCCAATAAGACTTGTGGGCATTGGGATAAAATGGGGGTGAGGGTTTTCCAGGCATGGTACTCGAGGGTGTTATATTCTGCAGTGCTCATGTATTTCACCCATGCTCGCAATGGCTTAAAAAAAGGTTCACGTAGAGTCAGATGTGTACTGACTCCGCATTCTTCTAAGCATTCTAGCCAAACAGGAAGCTCTTGAAGCCGGCCGATGGTGTGAGGTTCTCGCATTAAGAGTGCAAAAAAGCGGTTGATCTGAAAAGCGTCCTCTTTGAGTAATCCAGCAGTATACCACATCACCATGCGATAATGGGGTTCGAATCGATGTTGGAGAATAAAGGCTTCTGCGGCGAGGTAGGTTTGAGGACGGTTTAGATTGTGGGCCACACCTAAGGCAGCTAAGTATTCTTGGAAAGTGAGATGAAGAAAATGAAACACGCCCTCTCCTTTGGATACGATAAAGGGATTGTGGACGCCTAAGACTTCTTCTTCCCATTGAACTCGTTCTTTTTCATCCGTGACATCAACAAAAACGGTGTCAAAGGTATCATGGCACAGTGCTGATGAAAATTCAGGGGCAGCTTCTTTTTCCATCGCGGATAGCGCCAATTGAGCATAATAATCTCGCAGACGTCGCTGGTGGGCTTTTTCTTTAAGACTCTCCACGTAACGTCCCTGGAGTTGAGCTTGGCGTTGATGTTTGAGAATATGTGCAATCAATTGCTGATATAAATCCGAGAGTCCAGAAATCTGACTTAAGCTGGCTTCATTGCTATGCTCAGCGACTTTACAAATTAAATTCAAACACAAAGGAATATGTGCAATGCCTTCAATACGCGCATGATTGAAAACGAGTTTTCGGATTTGTTCATTGAGGGCTTCTGGGGCCTTTTCATCCACTTGGTGGGCATAACGTTCAATGTAGGTGTTCACTTGGGTTTTGTTGAAGCCCATATTTTCAATGTTGAGGGAGAAGTATTGTTCCAATCGATGGGTGACACTCCAAGGACGAGATGTGAGCAGTACAGTGCAACGGGATTGCGTGAGTAAGGTATTTTCTATCCATTGTTGTTGAGTGTCAGAGGCTTCATCATAACCATCCAGGAGCAAGAGAATGCGAGCAGTATTGTTACTGGCGGCATCTTTGAGTTGGAGTAGGTGTTGTAATTGTTCTATGGTGAGACTTGCATCATGTTTTTTGAAGTAAGTCTCATACAATAGATGAGCTAAGTTTTCATGCTCTTTTTTTAAGCTACGCAACGGCAACCAAAATACCCAAGAAAAAGTTTTTTGTAGATGCTGACCGAATGTGCCTTCTCCAGTACTCCACGCTTGAATCAGTTTCTTTCCTAAAGTGGTTTTTCCACTGCCTGGTCGACCGACCATAAGAATATTGCTGTACCTTTCCACGGGTTTCTTCGTTTTTTGGGGGTTACTAAGATGGCTTTTGAGTTTATCAGAGAATAATTCTTCGATAGGGATTTCCATTTTCTTACCAAAAAGCGCGTCGATGCTGGGTAAGACACGGTTGTAGTCATAATCTACACGAGACCTTTTCCCTCCTTTTTTATCTTCATCTTTTTTTTTATCTTCACGTTCAGGCTTATCTTCTTTGGTGATTTTTTCCAATAATGCCAAATGCACAAAAGTATGCTCATCAATGGCTTGAGCTTTAGCCTCTGCACCTAACCCCATGCCGGATTCATGATGAGCCTGTTGCTGGTAATATCGACGTAACCCTTGTTTGCAGGGCCCCAATTGCGCTTCCTGCTCCATGAGTTTGAGAAACTGCTGGTATAGTGCGCCTGGAATTTTTTCGTGCTGTCGATAAAAATAAGCCATGGCTTCTTCATAGACATAATCAAGCTGGGCAATGAGGTGCTCTTGATGTTGAAATTGAGGAAGCAAACCCGCTTTTTCGGCATAAAACAGATTTTTTTTGTGATGATGTCTAATGTGGTTTTCAGGATAAATTCTTTAGGTGATTCTCCTGCTCTGGAATACCCCGCTATTTTCCCAAGTTTCTTTGCAATGTCTTTACGACGCATTTGCTCTTTTCCTTCCAGAGGGGTTCCATCTTTATCTTGTAAAGAAGCTCTCGGAAATAATAGGCAGGCAAAAACGGGATTGGTCAATGCCCTTGGACAGAGCTTCGCCATTGGTCCAACCTAACAAAATCGAACTTTGATCAAAAAAAGCAAATGGTTCTCCGCAAAACACGCCGAACATCGCCATCATTGGAAAAGCAACAGTGGCCTTTTCCGGACCTCGATGTGAGATAAATAGGGTGTGGGTGAAGGGGGTTTTTTCTTCTTCGATGGTGCTCATCATCTGCTCCTAAAGCTTGCGGGTGGAAGTATACCAGGCTTTTTTGAGAGGCGTCAAGGGGTTATGCGGATTTAAATTTTTAATGTGTTATTTTTTATGATCGAGGAACCCTGTTCACTCGTTGCCTCTGAGATTTTTTTCTCAGCAGTCGATAAGCCAGCCACAAGGACAAAGTCGTATTTAGGTATAACCATTTCTCCAGTGTTTTTTGTTGCCGATACGCCTCTTGAAGTAAATAGGCATTTTTCGGAACAGGTTGCCATACTAATTGTGGATATTGAGAATGCAGCTGCTGTTGAAGTGCTTTAAAAGAGGTGTTTGGTTTCCAGTATAATTCTAGCGTGTGTGGGAGTGGTGGGATAAAAGCTTGTGACTCGGATAATTGTTGGTGCAACCAATTCTCTTCAGGGGCAATGAGTGCATAGCGCGTTAATCCCAATGGTTTGAGATGTTCTCGCAGATAGGTCTCTTCTTTTGTGGAGAACGTTTTTTGCGAAAAGAGTACGATAGGGGTATGTTCAATTATGCGGAGGAAGGTTTGCTGCTGCGCTTTAAGCGTCTGGTGGGTGATTAGGGTATAACCCATACTAAAAACTGCCAAAAGCAGCCCGCACCACCGCGATGTGCGCGCAGTGTTTTTCATACTTCAATGTCGAGTAGGGCGTGTACAAACGCCTTTGCATCGAAGGGCTGGAGATCATCAATGCCTTCTCCCAAACCAACAAATCGCACGGGCAATTGTAATTGATCAGCGATGGTAAAGAGCACGCCACCTTTGGCAGTGCCATCTAATTTTACCAAACATAATCCGGTAACATTCAAGCGTTGAGTAAATTCTTTGGCTTGGTTTAAGGCATTTTGCCCACTGGTAGCATCAAGAATGAGTAAGGTTTCATGAGGCGCATCGGGATTTTGTTTTTTCAGAATACGTAAGACTTTTTCTAGCTCGTTCATTAAGGCATCTTGAGTATGGAGACGACCAGCCGTATCGGCAATTAATATATCGACTCGTTTTGCTCTTGCCGAAGTATAAGCATCGAAAATTACTGCGGCACTGTCTGCTCCATGTTGTTGAGCAATCACGGGAATGCCTTCTCGCTCTCCCCAAATTTGCAATTGCTCAATCGCTGCTGCACGAAACGTATCTCCAGCAGCCAGCATGAGCTTTTTATTCTGCTGCTTGTAATAATGAGCCAGTTTAGCGGCAGTCGTGGTTTTCCCTGCTCCATTCACTCCCACCATGAGCACCACAAAGGGACTATCAGCGTTAAGAACTAGCGGCTGAGCAATCGCTTGTAGTTTTTCAATCAGGACCTGTTGCAAGCCTGTCAGTGCATCGGGTTTTTCCGTATGAGATTGGTCCAGATACGCTTGCAACTCTTCGATTAAGGCATTTGCTGTTTTTAAACCCACATCCGCCATAATTAGCGTTTCCAGCAATTTCTCTCGAACTTCTTCATCGAGATGATAACGCTTGCCTAAAAGTGAACGCAGTTTCCCTGCAAACGCTTCTCTAGAGCGTTGTAATCCCTGGCGAAGACGCTGCCAAAGCGAAGGCTTTTCCTTGGGGGACGCCTTTTTATCTTTAAGGAAACTGAACATTCCATTATTATCGCACAAGCTTTCCAGCTTGACTAGCGCTTGGCAATACACTGCCCCATTTTCAGGAAATCGCCGATATCACAGGGCGCTAAAGTAATCCCTTCGGGAAGTAGCATAATCACACATGATCCCAATTGAAAGGCGGCGATTTCTTCACCCTTTGCCCGCTTCCAGGCGTTAGAAGGGTAGGACCAGGTTTGGGGAGTGAGATGTCGGGAAGGGGTGACAATCCCTCCCCAGTGGGTATAGATACTTCGAACGATCAATGCTCCCACGAGCACCAAGGTCATGGGGCCAAACTCGGTATTAAATTCAATGACGACTCGTTCATTGCGCGTAAATAAATGTCCACAATGGGTGGTGGTGTGGGGGTTGACTGAAAACAATGTGCCTGGGATATAGCGCATTTGTTGCAATTCGCCCTCATAGGGCAAATGAATGCGATGGTAATCTTTGGGAGAAAGATAAATCGTCATGAATCGACCCTCTGTGTAGCGAGAAGGCCAGGTTTTATCACCCAGGAGAGCATGGGTGCTGTAATACTGCCCCTTGGCTTGCACGAGTAAATCGTCTGTGATGGTGCCAAACTCACTGAGGGTGCCATCCACAGGGCTGACCAAATGCTCAGGGGTATCATCGATGGGTCTGGCCTCTGGCAACAGCCTGCGTGTAAAAAAATCGTTAAAATTGGCATAATCTTTGGGAAATGGACGCTCGGCAATACTCATATCGACTTGGTAATGCCAAATGTAGATTTTGATCCATAAATTTTTCAACCATCGAACTCTGGTATTGAGAATGCAATGTACGAGATGAGATAAGCTTCCCTGGGGAAGCCAGGTTTGTAATTTGACCCAAATACTCATGAGGCTCCTGTGCTAGCATTTTGAATGCCCCCATGATATACCTAAAGGGTTCTCAGAGGAAAGGATGATGGATAAACGCGTATCGAATCTTTCAGAATCACTGCTTGGCATCCAATCAGGAATGGTCTTACTCGTCGGGGGATTTGGTTTGTGCGGCATTCCTGATAAATTGATTGAGGCGCTTTCTGCATTGCCTGTTGATAATCTGACTTGCGTGTCTAACAATGCCGGCGTTGGAAATTTTGGTTTGGGGTTGTGCTTACAAAAGAAACAACTCAAGAAAATGATTGCCTCCTATGTGGGGGAGAAT